>NZ_JAZGQE010000082.1:0-19710 GCF_048593885.1 Yersinia sp. 1252 StPb PI
CCTGCATTATAAAAATAAGGGAATTATTATGTTGAAAACAGAAATGGCAAAAAAGCTCAATGAGCAGCTTAATCTGGAATTTTACTCTGCGAATCTTTACCTGCAAATGAGTGCCTGGTGCAGCGATAAAGGTTTTGAAGGTGCTGCGGCATTTTTAAAAGAGCATTCTCAAGAAGAGATGCAACACATGCAGCGTTTGTTCGAATATCTCAGCGGAACAGGCTCTATGCCGGTTTTGGGTACGATCAGCGCCCCACCAATTGATTTTGCTTCTCTGGCTGATGTATTCAAGCAGACTTACGAGCATGAGCAGCTTATTACTACTCAAATTAATGAACTCGCTCATGCAGCAATGGAAAACCACGATTATTCCACGTTCAATTTCCTGCAATGGTATGTGGCTGAGCAGCATGAAGAAGAAAAACTGTTCAAATCCATTCTTGATAAACTGGCCTTGGTGGGTAACAGCGGTAATTCATTGTTCTTCGTTGATAAAGATCTGAAAACAATGGCGGCCCAAAGCCACGTTCAAGCTTAATCTCTATTGTTAGAGTGATTGACGCAGTTTTTGATTCTCGATCAACAGAATCAGAAACTGCGATTTTCGTTTTCCCCCCGCTAACTTAGCTACACAACTCCCTCCATCTTATTGTTTTCGTGCTAATTGCATATTGTTTAGCTATGGTTTCTCGACTTGCCATATTCAAATCGTTATCATTTGCAATAACGACAAGGCAGTGAGTTGAATTGCTGCCCAATTAGTGGTGATATTTCAATCACCACTCAGAATTTGGCGTTTTGTTTTGTGTGCTATCTCACAGGTAGTGCAATTGACTGGAAGTGATAGGGGTTCGCGCTGCCAATATAGGATATGGTTGGTAGCAGATTGATTCTTTTCCCCATTGATTAAGGGATACTATGTTTATTCGCAAAGTCCGTTCTTCTTGCCGCATGCTTTCGGCGCTTATTGTGTTGTTTGTTGGGATATCTAGCCAGCAAGCTCTGGCTCACGCACACCTGAAGATAGAGTCGCCGGCTGCCGATACCACTATCGGTTCAGCACCAGAAGCAGTGACGCTGGGTTTCTCTGAAGGTATTGAACTCAATTTCAGTGACGTGAAAGTTACCGGGCCTGATAACAATGTAGTGAAAACTGGTGCGTTAAAATTGGATCCGGTGAATAACACACAGTTGATTTTGCCTATTGATCATGCATTAACGGCAGGGAAATATAATGTTTCATGGCACGTGGTGTCTGTCGATGGTCATAAAACCAAAGGCACATACAGCTTCACTGTGAAATAATATGTCTCTGGCGGCTCTATTCGTTCTGTGTCGCTTCTTGCATTTTCTGGCGGTGATGCTGATGTTTGGCATCAGTATATTCACCGCTGTATTAGCACCAGAACGATTCTCTTCAATACTCAAAAACCGTCTGTCACCTCTACTTATCTTCAGTACTTTTCTGGGGCTTATCTCTGCCGTGGGGCTTTTAGCCGTTCAGGCTGGAATGATGGGTGATGGTTGGGCTGATACTTATCGATTGACCGTTTGGTGGTCGGTATTTGGTACACGCTTCGGCCAGGTGTGGCAATGGCATATGGGTTTATCCATTTTGATTATGTGGATAGTGTTGCTGGGTTCAACTCGTAGCAACTATCGACTGATAGCGGGCTGCTCAACGCTGTTACTCGCGAGTCTTGCTTTTACCGGGCATGCGGCGATGCATGCCGGAGTAGTGGGATGGATTCACCAAACTAATCAAATCATACATCTGCTCAGTGCGGGTTACTGGCTGGGTTGCTTGCCAGCGCTGCTGATTTGCCTCGTTTATACCCGCAATAATGATGTCAAACGTGAAGCAATCACTACGTTGATTCGATTCTCAAGCTGGGGACATCTGGCCGTAGTATTGGTACTGGCGAGTGGTGTTATTAACAGCATCATTATACTGGGCGATACCGCGCTGACGCTGACATCTACTTATCAGATACTTCTGCTCTGCAAAGTGATATTGGTGATGTTTATGATTATTGTTGCACTGATTAATCGTTATCTCATCGTTCCATTGCTTAAGCAATTACCCGCTAAAGCTCACTATTGGCTAGTGGTAAATAGTTGTGTGGAAATTATCCTCGGTGTAGCGGTATTACTCTTAGTCAGTGTTTTTGCCACTATGGCACCGGTATAGGGTAAAGCTATAAGTAACAGATATTGCTACTGAGCTTGCATTGGAGCCTTTGGATGCGAGAAAATCTAAGCAATCAATTAATTGAGGATAATTAAGATGAAAGGTTTTGTGCTGACGTTATCGTTGCTGATGCTATCAATTAACGCTATTGCTGCTGGAAAGATAGTGACGGTCAGTAAATTTGAATTTGGTAAGCAATGGGCATTTACCCGGGAAGAAGTGATGCTGGAATGCCGCCCAGGTAATGCTTTATTTGTGATTAACCCGAGTACGTTAGCGCAATATCCCCTCAATGATATTGCTACCGAGCAGATGAAATCTGGCCTTGTATTAGCGAAGCCGTTAGATATTTTGTTGTTAGATGACAGTAACAACCCTGGGCAGAAGATGAGTTTGGCGCCTTTCCAGCAGCGTGCAATGTCATTGTGTCAAAATTAAACCTGAGATTGTGAGACTCACCAATATTAACCCGTATTTTTCAAATGATTACTATTACTAGTAATAGGTTTGAGTTTTCGCCATTCAGATTAGTTTACAACCGTAATTAATTAGTTCTATTGCCAAGTTGGCGAAACACATGTACTCGACTACGCTTAAGGAGTACGGCTGAATAAGCCTACGTTAATGCCAACTTTTAGCGCACGGCTCTCTCCCAAGAGCCATTTCCCTAGACCGAATATAGGAATCGTATTCGGTCTCTTTTTAACTTGTTGATTTTAAAGGTGTTATTTCACAACAAACGAAAATAAACGAAATTTCCACGAAATCCTATACTCGGCCTAAATCTCAACCCACTCATTTTTACGTGAATCCAGGTATACATTCGTCATTTTCATCGATTTGTGTCCAAGCAATTTCTGTGCAAACTCCTTACCGTATTCCGCTTCATAAAGACGCGATGCCAGGCTGCGGATCTCGTGAAAGCTGGGAGGGGATATTTCATAAACCAGATTGGTGGCCTTTAATGCTTTAACAAATGCTTTGGTAAGCGAGTCCGCGTTTAAGGCTCCAGGTTCTCGGCCTGAGCTTTTACTGGATGAGCTGATGAGATATTCACTTTTACTGTTATTCAGGCACTTTTCTATAATGTCCCAACGTTAGCGTTCATTATTTCCAACCGTAAAGAGAGTGATATAGCAATTTGATTGCCGGTCTTGCCCTGAATTACCCAAGGCTTGCCATCATGCACATCGCTTCTTTTTAATTGCCGCACATCGTCACGGCGCTGACTGGTAATCAGCGCCAGTGCCAGGCTGAGTTGAACCCAGTTCTGCTGTTGGTCGGCAGCCTCATAAATCTTGCAAAAGGCTGCATAGTCGAGCCGTTCTCGCTTAACTTTTGGTGACGGTGTGCGTGTTGCTTCCACTGGGTTGGTGCTAATTAAACCATCAGCTATTGCTTCGCGAAAAACATCCGACAAAACAGAACGTAGATTTACCGCCATCGAACTTTTACCATTATCGACATAGGCATTAATAAAATCAGCAATATGCCTGGTGGTAACAGCTTCGATCGGCCTATCTCCAAATTGCTGGTTAATATATCCGATTTGCAGGACTCTCATTTTCATGGTGTTCTCAGCCAGTTCTCTACGCTTTAATAGCTCTGAATAGCGCTTTAGCCAACTTGCTACGGTATTAACTTCGGCTTTAGCCGCAGGAGTTGGGGCAGGAGCTTGCAATCGTTCAAGGAGGGCTACTGGCTGAAAGTTTGATTCAATATAGTTGTTAGCCTGAATGGCCTGAGAGATGGCATCCCTCCGGGCAATTTGTCCGAGGGTTATTTCCTCCCCAGTAATAGGGTTACGCCAGTAAAATGATTTGCGCGAGCGGCGATAGGTAAGGTTCCTAGGTAAATTGGCATCATATCTTTGCGGCCTTGATGCCATGATTAATTCTCTCTATTAATGGTGAGTTAACATCGGGTGATGCTTTTATTATTTTTTTAGCTAAGTGATAGCTTTTAGGTTGAATATAAATGGCACCTGGCTGTACACGATATTCCCGCCCATGTTTTTCAGGGGCCGGATAAATATTGCCGCCTCGCGCCCAGCGCTGGAGTGTCTGGGGGGTTGGTTGCTTGCTGCGGTAGGTTTCTTCCGCCCATTCTTCTAATGTCAGTAGTTTGGTCATTGGTCTTTCCTCAGTAGGAAAGGGCGCAAAGATGTTACGCCCTATTATGGTCGTTTGGTCTAGAGTGGTAAGGGGCTATGTTTTAGTGATACTGCTATCGAATGCTACGGTCGGATATGGTTAAACCTCCCGAATTAACCGGTTGATAATGTCTCTTTTGGAGGGAATGCGAAGCTGGTGTGCCAGTTGCCATGCTTTGCGCTGATTCTGGGTTTTATGCTCCAACATTTTGCGGATAGTGGTCACCAGGATACCATATGAATGGAGGGCGGGAGAGAAGGAGCAAACTCTGTTGTTAGCATTGTACAAAACAATCGAATTGTGGATAAAATCGGGAAAGGCATTTAACGGATAAGGGACTATTGATGCGTCATAATATATTGTTTTTTAAATATTTCTATTCCACGATATTCGGTTTTTTTTCTATTACTTCGGTCGCTTTATCAACTGTAAGTAATGTGGACTCGTACATCCAATATGCATTTATATTTGGAGTGTTTGGGGCTTTTACTACAGGGTATCATGCTGTTTTGGCTTTAATAGCCGAACAGTTATCTATGTCCAAAAATGCGAGAAAACGACAAAAGGGACGCTTATTTTATAATAGATTAACAGGATATAACCCTTCACCAGTAAACCTATTCATAATAGCTATTCTCTATGCGTCAGCTTACTTTTCGTTTCTTGTTCATCATATATTTTCCAATGATGCTCACTTTGGTTGGGCCATCGTGTTATCACTGATTTCGCTCTCTTTATTTATATGTCATCAGCTAAAGAAGCTTGATTCTTTTACCGTAAGCAAAAATGCTTAATAGCATAGATGCCATTGGCATCATCGGAACAGCAGCAAAGCTGGAAGTGCGTAACGGGAAAGTTCGTAAAGTTAACCACCAGGCGGAAACCGAGGAACAGGCCGCGCTTATTGAATGGGCAGATAAAACTGTTATCGATGGTATTTGTATCGGGGACTATCTGATCCATATACCCAATGAGGGGAAGCGTGGGCCAAAGGCGGCAAGGGATGCCAAGCGGCTAGGGTTGAGGAAGGGGGGGGCCGGATTTGTTTTTGGCGCTACCGCGTGGTGGGTATGCGGGGTTGTGGATTGAGATGAAAGCTAGCGATGGAAAACCCACCAAGGAACAGGCCAAGTGGATCGACAGAATGATAAATGCTGGGTTTTTTGCTGAAGTATACCAAGGTTCCAGAAATGCTAAAGATTCAATAGAGTCTTATCTTACATATGGTTATAGTGATTTCCCGAATGCGAATATATAACTGCTGCTATATTGGAGATTAAATATGGAACATATTGATATTATATATACCTTGATACGAAATCACTGCTTGAAAAATTTCCCATCAAGAGCTTGGTTTGATGTAAAAGAGATCATAGATAGTGGCCTTAAAATAGTTCTCTTCGGTGAAGAGTTTACGGAGTGAACAACTCATGCTGTTGTCTCAGGAACTGATAGTTACGGTTCACCAATAAACCAATATTGCTTTATGGATAATTCTAATAACGCTGGCAACATAAAAGATAATCCTGCTAATTATTATGCTGACTACATTAAAGCTATGTATAAATGGTTGTACGATGAAAAATATATTTCTTTTACTCAACCTGATGGATATTTGGCAACGGAAAAGATGTTATTGACTAATCATATCAAAGTACTTCAGTAATTTTATTTTTTTGCAATAATTCTGTTTTTGTTGCGATTTATGCAATGAAATATAGAATCAGTCTTGTGAATTTAAAACACAGGACTGACCAATGACTACAGCAATTGAACGACTGATCAAAATACATGATCCTCGCTGTGTCGGCATAGAATCGCTGAATATTGGCCGGGGTCGTGCAGTTCTGACCAAAGACCAGATATTAGGTACTTTTGCTACCTGCCAGCATCTACACCCTGTCGGATTCGATATTTTGATGACCAAATATCGCAATGACGGTAAAGCCGAGCAACGCTTACGGGCCGCAATTAGTGTGTGGCTGCATAAGCGATCGCATCCACCTCGTGCCATTGCTGCCTGCCAGTTAGCGCTGAATATGGTATTGGATAGAAATCTCCCGGCGCAGGTAGAGCAAATTGCAACTGTATTACGACGTTACGGCTCCCGTACTGGAATGACCAGAAAAGTCGTTGATGGGCTATATGGGCCAGATATTCTTCAGAACTCGATTACTCTGCTATTGCCGCAGGGTTTAAGGGATTAATACCCGACACCTCTGGTACTCAACAATCATGCTGTGATAATGAGGGTCTAATTGTTGATGGTTGTGTTGCCCGACTAAATCAATATCGACCTGATGAGTACGAACTGATTATACGGCATTATGTGTTGAATCAGTCAAAACGGGCCATTGCTCGACAGCAGAAACGGGATGAAAGAGCCGTCAGGGTGAGCATGCAGATGGCCGAAGGATTTGTTGATGGTTGCTTGTCGATGATAGACGTTTGCCTGGAAATGGACCCGGCAACAATGAAGTCAGAAATTTATGATAAAAGTGTTGGTGCGGCCGCAAAAAGTGCATTAGTGTGATAAGAGTTGGTTATGCAGTAGCGCTTATCCAGTCAAATAAACCTCGCCTTTGTGCGGGGTTTTGTCGTTTCTGGAGTTTGCATTAGTGGGCTGAATTATCTGAAAAGTAACCTTGCTGATGGCGTGCTTATAAATTGATGCGTAGAATCCGCTTCCTAACCGCCACTAGCTCAGCTGGATAGAGCCGATAACCATAGTTGTTGTAGGTGCGAGGTTCGAGACCTCGGTGGCGGGCCAAATTTCAGCCCTTAGCTTAACAGCAGGGGATTTGCCGTTTTGTGAGTCATGCCCACTATAAAACTGGTCATGTTTAATGTTTGTTTATTATTGCAATGTAAATTATACAGTGCTGTGATAGTTACCTTGGTGCAAGGATTGCATTATCATTGGTACGGTTACAGGGTCAGCTATCACAGCACCAAATTCAAAGCCTCGGTTAATCGCCGAGGCTTTTTATTTTAAGTAAATCACTATTCGTTTAAAAATGGGTTATTAATATTTTGATATATTCCCTTAACAAATGATAGGGATGTGATTTATGAGAATGTTAATTGCTGTTGTTTTGTGTTTAGCATTGTCTGCTTGTTCTTGGAGTTGGATACCAATGCCGTACCCAAGTTCTTCAGAGATATGCCCTCGCGGGACGGATAGTATCTCTCAGCAATGCCGTTGAATTATTGGTGGGGGCTGTAATTACTGGAGGGCTCATTCGCATGAGCGCTGGGTAAATCAACGATACACACTATCGACTTTCCAAAAGAAGCTAAGTGTACCTTACTGATGTGAAGTGACAGTCGGGAAAGACAGGCAACTTTCCAGCCCTTGAGTTAATTGCTCAGGGGCTTTTTATTAGCTATCGATGTTGTTCTCCACCATATATACAAAGTGCGTACCAGGGCTCTGACCAAGAATTACAATCTTTATTACACGTGTGACTAACACCCATAGAGACACAAGCAAACGTAGAGGTTGCTATTGTAAACAACAAGGCTACCGCTCCATACTTTATAATTTTACACATAATGATTTCTCCAAATTTGCAGGTGAGCTTTTATATGCTCACGTCCATATACTTGAAATATTTAATGAGTGTCAAAATAAATACATTGGTCATTGATGAGTCGTATGCTAGTTAATATTGCAATAATTATGGTGCTATTTAATTTTGGTCTTTTTTCATTTCTACATTCGCATGGGTACTGGATTGGTTAATCCAATCGTTGTGAAACAGTATCCAGCCGAATGTGGTGAAAGCCGGCGCCGATATGTGGGGATACCAGTGGAACACCAGTGAAACGACGTCGGCGAATCCCTCGCCACCACAGAAGTACATTTAAAGGTATGTAGTCAGCACATCGTTAGATGTTGACGCCGGAACCGTAACCGACTTCAAAAATGATAAGCCCCGACATAAGTCAGGGCTTTTTTGTTTGTGGAATGGGCGGATACCTTCATTGAAAAGCGCATGTTTTATTAATGATCAACAGCGTCACCATTAGGCATTCTTTGTATTACTCGCCACACAACAGTAATGACGGATTGGAATCATCACCTTAATTTACTATTTATTTCGACCACATGGACAAATAATCCTGAAAGGTATTCATCATGTCTAATTCATTAAAATATCCCATTATTCTCGTTCACGGTTTCAGTGGTTTCGATAAGATTGCTGGAATCTATCCTTATTTTTTCGGTATTCAGCAAGCACTGGAAAAAGCCGGAGCTACTGTATTCACTGCCTCTATATCGGCAGAAAACAGTAATGAAGCTCGTGGTGAACAATTGCTCAGTTTTGTAAAACAAGTCACCCAGTTAACCGGATCCCACAAGGTCAACCTGATTGGCCACAGCCAAGGCCCTTTGGCCTGTCGCTACGTCGCCGCCATTCATCCCGAACTGGTTGCGTCTGTTACCTCCGTTAATGGGGCAAACTTTGGCTCAGAAATTGCCGATCTGGTCCGTTTGGCGATGAAACCAGGCTCCCTTCCAGAAGATATTGCGGGCGCAGTGATGAACGCTTTTGGCTCATTCCTTTCCATTATGACTGGTCGTCCCTCCCTGCCACAAGACAGTGTCGCAGCGCTTAACTCGCTCACCAGCGAAGGCGTCGCTAAATTCAATGCCAAATATCCGCAGGGTTTGCCAAGCAATTGGGGAGGAGAAGGTAAAGAATATGAGAACGGCGTTTATTATTATTCTTGGGGTGGGGTGATTAATTACAACCCGATTGAGCAGGGGCTCAATAATTTTGATCCGCTGCATATTTCAATGGTTGCCCTCTCATTTCTGTTCACAAAAGAACGTTTACAGAATGATGGGTTGGTTGGGCGCTATAGTATGCATCTCGGCAAAGTTATACGCTCTGATTATTCAATGGATCACCTGGATGCTATCAATCAAACTGCGGGGGTTGTTACCAGCAGTACCAACCCTGTTCAACTATTTGTCGAGCACGTGGCACGATTAACATCGAAAGGGTTATAACTTTCGGATAAGAGTGCTTGCGAGCTCTGTCCCGTTTAGCTAATTGACACTGCTACAGTCAGGGCTACACCGAGTGCTTTTATAGTGTAATAGATTTAATTTTAGTCACTAGTTTTATGCAACGCTAAGCGATCAATTCACGACATTTTTTAAGGCTCGCTTCGGTGATTTTTTTGTTTATTTTTTTGGGGGGTGACGAGGAGCTCAATAAAAATGAGTGATATTTACTAATTGTTTATGTTGTTGGTGTAAATTATAACTTGCCGTGACAGTTGCTTTTTGATGATTGTGGCTCAGTCGTCCTACCTGTGGTAGTTAGCTATCACTGCATTCTATTTTATCGACCAATCCAATATGATTATTAGGCGCAAAAAAAAGCCCTTACCTCTATCTTATTTGGTAAGGGATGCCAATTCGGCCAACACCAGGGAAAGTTATGTTGATTTCATTTTACCGAAGGGATCGTTCCCGTCAATGAATATATAAGTTCAATTAATTGAATTAAAATAGATTATTTATAAATGGGTTTTATATAATTAGCTCGTTATTAATATCTATAGATTAAAACTGATATAGCCAGAGAACATCCCGATCACTACAGAATAATTTTAAGGCTACCAATTTGGTGGCCTTTTTTATTTAGCTCCCGTCAAAACAGTCAATTACTGAAAACACCCTCATATCTCCGAGTGACTACGACGGGAACTATTACCTACTTGATCCAGTTGTGGCCCCCAGAATCAGCATTGGTCATATGCGAGGTGCCGGAGTTCGTTGGTGCTACATGGGGTGATAGTGGGCTGTATACACTAGCTCTCAAGCGTGAGCTGCGGATCTGCAAGGGTCGGCTCGATGAAGTCATTAGTTGGCGGAAAAACGCCGGAAAGAAAACGTAATAACTAATGGTTAGCTGCCAATCGGGACGCTAGCGAAGATAGGTGGCACTATAAGTACCACCTAAAATGATAGTTGATAAGCTATAGGGCTAGCTGTATTGCACGGTCTCTGACCTGTCGTGCGATTGATAATCCATTAGTGAAACGTTGCTCTGCCGACGGTAAATCGCTTGGGTGATTAATATAAGCATCTGGCAAGTTTAGGTATAACTTTTGAACGATAGAGAGAAAGTATCACTCATGTCTCATGCATCTGACATGATAGGCGCATTGTCAGATGAAATTGAAGAGCTGGAAGATAGCGATGATGTTGTACCGGATAAATTCCGAGCCGACTTAAAAGCCTGGAAACAGTATCGGGTAAAAGTGAAGAACATCGATGTTTCCCTAGTGCCCGATATTGAGTGGCCAGAGTCACCGGATACTGTTTTATCTGAAGCATGAAATACAAAACCGGGCTTAATTGCCGCCCGGTCTGTCAACTTATTTAGTTTGAATGTTGCAATCAGTATTAAAAGTTATATTTAACCCCTAACATCACCGCTGTATCGCTGTAACCTTTGTTGCCCACTTGCTGGCCAACATTACCCCAGAGATTGACTTGCTTGTTGATCTGACCTTCAACCCCCACTTTCACTTCCGCAATATTCGCTGCGCCTTCTTGTTTCACGGTCACACCATCCATATTGGTGCCAAAGTCTTTGGTGTTATGAACCCAGTTAATTTCAACAAACGGCTGGAACACACGATCTTTGCCTTTATCCTGAGCAGCGTACCCATTCATAAAGGCTTTCACACCCAGACGAGTCTGGATATTGCCATCACCTTCACCAGACACATTGGTGCCGTTGGTTTCTTTATGGTCGTCTGCTTTCACCCCCATCCAGGTAATCTGTGCTTTGGGCTGGATAAAGTAGGTGGCGTTTTTAGCTGCATTCTCGCCAACTTTAAAGGTATAGCCACTCTCAAGCGAGGCAGTCACACCCTTAGATTTGTACTCCTCACTTGCCAAATCCTGACCTTCAACGGTATTGTTGAACCAACTGTATTGTGCCCAACCGTCGACATACAATCCGGACTTGTCTTCATCGTTGGCATACCAGGTGCTGTACACGCCGACAGTGTAACCATCAACAGAGCCGTCTGACTGGTAACCGGATTTCGAGCGTGTATTGCTCTTGCTGTTACCGTAACCGGCCATGACACCTAAATGTAAACGGTTCAGGTCATTGTTACTCCACTGCGCGATATCGCCACCTAATTGCATCACATAGCGGTTACTTTGGGTTTTCAACTGCCCGCTGGTATCACGTGAGCGGTTATGCCCACCTTCATTGCGTAACCACATGCTGGTCACTTTATGCTCGCCTGTCAGGGCATCGATATATTGAGTTTCCCCTAAACGATCGTGCAGACGGGTGACAAACATATTGTTAGCTGCCGCCAAGTTCGCTGCATAACTTCCCGCCTCAGGGCGTTTCATTTCTTCACCTGGACCAACGGGATTTTCAGGGTCAACCGGTTCATTGCTTAGGCTAGTCAAATACCAGTTGGTGGTATTGCTACCTATCCCGCGGGCCAGTGAGTAATCATAGGCCCCGGCCACGATGCGACCACTTTTGACAAACTCACCGTCAGATAAACCGTTTACTTGGATAAGTTCAATACCGTTCAGGGTTTGTGCACCGCTGCCGCCGAGGTTATCCACCCTTACATGTGTATTGCCGCTCGTATTGCCGTTAATCACCAGTTTATCGGTGGGAGAGTTATCATCGGACAAATGACTGTTGAGTATTAACTTACCGTTGTTACTAGTATAATCACCATTAATGGTTAATGTGTTAAATCTGGAACCTATTCGAGTAGGGGAGTCAATACTCGATGACGATAAAATGCTCGGTGCGATTAATCCGGAATTTTCAACATTACCATTAATTATACCGCTACCACCCAACATACCTAACTCGGCAATATTAACTTGTCCGCCTAATACGTTATTCACAATCAGGCTACCACCATAAACCTGAGTTTTACCGGCAAAGTAACGACTATCACCGGTCAATGTGGTGGTACCTGCCAACTGGTTAATCGTGCCATTACCGTCAATTACCGCAGCCAATATATAGTCGCCGGTGTTATCTGTATGGTTCAGGTTAAGAATACTTTTATCAGCGGTGAACAGCTGAATGGCCGGAGCATCAAGATAGCCTGCGGCATGAGGCGCACTGATTTCAGTACCACCAATATTAATAACGTTGGTGCCGGCACTTGCCAGACTAGCATTATAATCGCCATAGCCCACACCGATCGCCTGACCGACAGAAACTTTACCACCGTCATTAATGGTTAATGCTCCGCTAGCGTTGCCCCGGCCAATAAATAAATTCGTACCTGCGTTCCATTCTGAACCTTGCCCAGTCACTAGCACACTATTTTCTACATCGTTTTGCTGGTCAGCCAGATAAGAAGATGCGGTACTCAGTACATTAACTTTAGCACCGTTAGAAACTGACATATTGCCTGATGCGGTATTGCCAATATAAACATCACCAGTAATATTCAAGGTCGAGCCAATGCCGTCGACCGCCACCACTCCACCACCGCGGTTATCACCGTTATATCCGCCAATCAGTAAACCGTAACCATCATATGAACTATGAGCATTTACTGTGCCACCATTGGTAATATTCAGATAGCCTTTGCCATCACCGCCAACGGTAAGATTACCCGCTATATCGATCAATGAACCCTGACCGTCGACTTCAGCAATGCCTGTGGCACTAAGATGGTCAGCTAAAACTAATCCCCGACTGGCATTTAGCATATACATTTTTCCGCCGTCGATAATCTGTAACTCACCGTAGCCGTATAGGCCAACATAAAGAGATGCATTAGCCATGGTTAACGATGCATTGTCGCCACTCACAACTATTTTGCCACTACCATTACTTCCACTTTCGCCACCGACAGCAATAATATTAGTGCCTACCATCGTTAAATGGCCATTATCTGAAATGGTTAATTGGGAATTATTATTTAAAGAGGGGGCCAACTGAAGCTGAGTAATAGTGGATATACCATTACTAAGATTTACTAATCCATTATTAATTATCGTTGTTGTAGTGGTGTCGGGTATAGTATTCGGCAACCAGTTACCACCCTCAAACCAATTATCAGAGACTGAACCGTTCCATGTCCCGGCTAAAGTCGATGAACTTATACTGACTAATAATAATGACAACGTGATATTATTTAACTTTAAAGCGCTGAATGTAAACATTATATTTAATTTCACTCTTAAAATAGGTGCAAATAGCCACTTAGGATAAAATGGATTTTTTCCTAAAAGGCCTTAGAGGCAGATAATGTAATTTACCAGATACATTTCATCTTGGGGATAACCCTGGCAATAGGGTTCTTATTGAGTTTTACGCAACGTTCACATTACCTCGATACGCTAGATCGTGGCGTAAATTGTCTTCAACTTATAGTGGGCATATACAACCACATCATTTAGGTATTTAATCTGAAGGTCGGCACTTTCCTATTTTCCAACAAAGAATAGCCTTTATAGCTTTGTTTAAAATAATGTACTTATCGTCCGTTTTATACGATTGAGCTTCAGACTACTCCTTTAGCCCAAAAGGAACTTCAGCTTATCATCCCTCGATTTTTACAACAGTGTATTTTCAGTCGCTAAGGCTTGAGACTATATCTTACATGAGACCCATATGAAATGAGATGTCGCCCTGACTTTTGTAGGAAATTTCAATAATAAAGTGCTTGATCCGACAACTTTCATTACAGAAGTATGGCAGCGCCAAAAATGCCGCTAACTGTGGTAAATTGAGGGGAATTCAGATGGGAGCAGCTATGAGCACAAAAGATTCAGACGCGCTATATAACGAAATGTGCCGAGTAGTGGGGAAGGTGGTGCTTGAGATGCGTGATCTTGGACAAGAGCCAAAGCATGTGGTCATTGCGGGAGTGTTGAGGACATCATTAGCTAATAAAAAGATAAAGCGTTCAGAGATTACAGAAGAGGCGATGAGGGCTGTGGTGGAGGCGCTGGCTAGGAAGCAATAAAACCTGGCAGCGGGGCCGGGTCTATATTTATGCGGCTTGATTCTCAGCTTTAATTATACGACTTGCAGCTTGGTGTACTGTTGTTACAGGGACANCCCTAATAGAGTGTTTATCATCGACCTCTTGTATTGAAAATAGGGCTTCATTGAGTTTTGAAAATTGAGATTTACTATATGTCGGCTCATCTTCTGGTGGGCGATAAACAATGAATTCATAAGTGCTGCTATCCAGCAAGTCATAATCTTTTACAGAAAGTAAATCCAATATTCTAGCTGTATTACGATCAAGGTGGGTTGCTAGGTTATTGGGTATCAGTCTATCTGTGTTAACTGCCACTTTATGGCTAAGATAAAATATGATAGACATTAAAAATCAACCATACACATAAATATCATTCGCTTACCTCCCGCTTCGTTACTTTTATCTCATCCGCTATCGCCACTTTGCAGCCACTCTCAAATCGAGCTAATGGATTAAAGTGAATCGCGTCTTGCAGGTGGTCTGGCGCGAAGTGAGAGTAGCGCATGGTGACCCGAATATCTGAGTGGCCGAGGATACGTTGCAGCACGATGATATTGCCACCGGCCATCATATCCTTCGAAATCGTCTTTATGACTTTGCATTCTCTCTGTTAAGCTGCTCTGCCGGCTTCATAGCCTAACGTGATATAATCTTATTTTTACGGAAGATTTATGCTGACCAACTCATCCACTCGTCTTAACAAATATATTAGCGAGAGCGGTATCTGTTCTCGTCGTGATGCCGATCGTTATATTGAACAAGGACATGTTTTTATTAATGGCAAACGGGCCGCTGTTGGCGATCAAGTATATGGCGGGGATGTAGTCAAAGTTAACGGTCAGCTTATCGAACCGCGTGACGAAAACGACTTGGTGCTGATCGCACTGAATAAACCGGTTGGCATCATAAGCACCACCGAAGAGGGGGAAAACGATAACATCGTTGATTTCGTTAATCACAGTAAACGAGTCTTCCCTATCGGACGTTTGGACAAAGACTCGCAGGGGTTGATTTTTTTGACGAATCACGGTGATTTGGTTAACAAAATCCTGCGCGCCGGGAACGACCACGAAAAAGAGTACGTGGTGACGGTCAACAAACCAGTGACTGACGAGTTTATTCTCGGTCTGGGTGCTGGTGTACCGATGATGGGAACCGTGACCAAAAAATGCAAAGTGAATAAAGTCGCGACCTTTGTATTTAATATCACGCTGGTGCAAGGGCTTAACCGTCAAATTCGCCGTATGTGTAAACATTTTGGCTATGAAGTCACCAAGCTTGAGCGCACTCGTATCATGAACGTCACCCTGAAAGGGCTGCCAATGGGTGAGTGGCGAGATTTGACTGATGATGAGTTAATCGAGTTATTTAAGCTGATTGAAAATTCATCATCTGACGAAAAACCGGTGAAAAAAGCCAAGGCTAAGCCCGTGGCAGATAAAAAACCGAGTGTTAGTGGGGCGAAAAAGGCCGAAAAACCCGATGGTAACTCAGCTTCCCGCAAGCGCTTTACCCAGCCCGGACGTAAGAAGAAAGGGCGCTAAGCTCACGTAATTATCATCGGTCTCAGTACTCAAGCATATAAACTCGGCAATGGCCGAGTTTATATTGATGAAACACCCGGTGTGAAACCAATCATCAGTCTTTTTCCTCATGTCCTGTCAAACCTAACCTGACGCTATGCCCTGAGTACGGCATTAGTTCCCAATATTTAATATAGAGCATACTTTCTTGCTCGTATTGACGTCACAATAATAGTAGGTAGACTGGTATACCTATAATAATCCAAAGCAGGAAGAAATTTGCCATGTCCTCACGCGAACTATCAGAAAGTGCCCGAGATCGGCTGCTGAGTGCTGCAAGGGTGTTGTTCTATAACGATGGCATTGCGGCAACGGGTATTGATGCCATTGTTAAAAGGGCAGGTGTTGCCAAGAAAAGTCTCTACAACAACTTTGAGTCTAAAGCAGAACTTGTTGCTACTTATTTACAGATTCGTCATGAAGAGTGGCTCGCACTGTACGCTAATCGTCTGCAACAAACGGCGAGTCCGAAAGAGAGCGTGATGGCTGTTTTTCTTGCTTATGCAGACCATGCTGAATTTGCCTATGAACGTGGATTCAGAGGGTGCGGACTACTGAATGCCGCGGCTGAACTGCCCGCGGGCGCACCGGGCAGACAGGCAGTGCGCGGGCACAAGGAGCAGGTAGAGTCGATTCTGGCTGAACATCTTTGTGTGCTTCTCTCTGGTGATGAACAACGTGCCATACGGATGGCCAGGCACTTTTCATTTTTACTCGAGGGGAGTATGTCTCGCGCGGGCTTGGAAGGGAATGGTGAGTGCGTTCGTCAGGCAATGACAATGGCCGCCGAAATGATGGAGTCGCTATGACTGTCACGCCAAGAGATCGCATGATGGGCAGGGTGGGAGTATTGATTGCGGCCATCTTGTGGGGAACCACTGGAACAGCGGCAACATTTGCTCCTGCGGTTAGTGCTGTTGCCATAGGCGCTGTTGCGATGGGGCTTGGGGGGCTACTCCAGGCGATGATAGCCGCTGGGAGTATCATTAGTTATGTAGATAAATTCCTTCAACAGTGGCGTTTACTGCTGATAGGGGTCATTGCTGTTGCCATCTATCCGCTGGCATTCTATGCCTCTATGCATTTAGCGGGTGTCACTGTTGGGACTGTCATTTCTATTGGTTCTGCCCCCCTGTTATCTGCTCTGATTGAATATGTCTTGGAGGGCGAGCGGCTGACGATTCGCTGGATGTTGGGGGCGGCTCTTGGCATTGCAGGCATGGTGTTGCTTTGTATGGCTGAAAGTGGGGGCCACGGCACTCTGGTTCAGTCACCCAATGTCACGATAGGGGTAATTCTAGGCCTTCTTGCTGGTTTTACTTATGCGCTGTATTCGTGGGCTGCTCGCCGTTTGATGCAGCGAGGGCTTCCTTCTCGCACAGCGATGGGGGCGACTTTTGGTCTTGGCGGCATTTTGCTAATGCCAGTACTCTTTATGACTGGAGCCCCGCTGCTGGAATCTTGGAGTAATGCTGCAGTGGGTGCCTATATGGCGTTGGTTCCGATGTTTCTTGGCTATATTTGCTATGGATATGGGCTGGCTCGTATAACGGCAAGTATGGCGACCACCATTACCCTCATCGAGCCTGTTGTTGCTGCCATATTGGCAGTGATTATCGTGGGAGAAAGACTACCTATTACGGGGTGGGTGGGGATCGGGCTGGTGGTGGCTTGCCTGATATTTATTACTGTCCCGATAAAATGCGCTCTAATTGTTCGGGTAAGAGAAAACAATAGCCTGTAGTGGCACAATGATGCCTGATCTTGCCCGCTTGCAGCTAGATTTCTCCATTATTGCCACCTTCGCTTCAATTGTTGTTCCGATGATCAATCGTCCCTCTGTGCTATTGAGGGGAGTTCATCCAGGCACTTAAGTACGCCACAGTCTGTTTATTAACCACAATTTGTGGGCCAATTATCTATTTCAGTATGGTGCACTATGCTCATTCCCGGATAATCCCTATTTATGGGCGCACTATTCAGTGTGATGTTTGCTTTGTTCATTAACAATGTCGTGGTTGTGGTGATATCTAGTCTGTTAATGTTTTATATCATTGGTTCGGTAATTTAGTCAGGCAACTAATATCAGCAGTGTGTTTATCACTGGTTTTCTGTGATATTACATTTAACTCAGCAGGCCATTTAACACTTTATTTTGGTGATTAGCATTAATGATTGGCGAATGTAGTTAACGTCACCTTGGTTGTTTTTTTGTGAACTTCCCAATTTCTTACAGAATAAATGTAGGAAATAAAGCACATCCTCTAATATTAAAAAATAATATCGGAACGGATGTTCAGCAGATCGAATTAATACAGTGAAACCCTCAATGAGATTGATCGCTGTCAGGCTGGCGGTATACTTCACCGCAAATCAAAACCACATCAGGTCTGCGTTCATGAAGACGAGTAGCTACAGCCATGCATTCGTGGCGTGTTGTATAGACATCATCGGTCACGGGCAGTGCCTCGCAAGCATCCATACCGCAGGTGCTAACCAATAAAACAAATCCTATGAGCATATATTCTCCTTATTTATAGGATTTATATGAGTATAGCGCGTTTGCTGAAGAAGTAGTCTTCTCCTTTTCTAAGAAATGGAGTTTACATTTTTTGGTTAAGTATTAGCCAAGTTTGGTTACTGCTACCCCCATCAGAATAATGGCACTGGCGATGAGTCGTAACATCGATGGTTTCTCTTTTAGCATCCAGATTGAGATTATCATGGCGAACAAGACACTGGTTTCACGTAGAGCGGCAACGAGGGCGATTGGCGTGCTTTTCATGGCCCAAATGACAATGCCATAAGCCAGTAATTGCATCGCGCCACCAATCACGCCGTGTCGCCAGTGCTGGCGTATTTGACGAAAAACCACATTGCGGTGCATTATCCAAAGTAATGCAAACATGGCTATGCCGTTGCACATAAACAACCAAAAAATATAACTGAGTGGTTCAATGCTGGCGCGGCTGCCAGCCCCATCAGATAGGGTGTAGCAGGCAGTAAAAGTCGCCGTAATTAAGGCATAGATAATAGCCCTGCCATTGACTTTGTCAGTGCCACGTCGGCCATCAAATGTCATCATGATGACACCGGAGACTAAAATAGCCGCCCCAACTAAAGCTAACGACCTGGGGATTTCCGACAAGATTAACCAAGAGAGCAGAGCACTTAATAAGGGGGCAACGCCACGTGCGATAGGATAGATTTGACCAAACTCGGCTTGTTCATAAGCTTTACTTAGAAACAGGCAATAACCTGTGTGAAAAGCAACCGACAACAGTAACCAGGGAAGCGCGCTCAGCGAGGGTAACGCCACAAAAAAAATACCGAACAGTGAAATCACTCCGGAGAAAATTGCCATCAAAGAGATAGCGACAAAACGATCATTGCCAAATTTAACAAGAGCGTTCCAGCAAGCATGTAACAGTGCCGCGCCCAGCACGGCAAGAAATATTTCACTACTCATTCTATCCCCTTATTTAGGCGTCTCAGTTTACCTTAATTGCATTTATTTTCACGTCTGTAACACGTAAAAATTGTTGCAGATAGCTGATTCTTAGTGAGGGAAAAGATGAAGAAATGAGTTCAATGTCCCGATTTATTGCAAGAGTAAATATAACTAACTAACAACATCTGTATCATCTTATTTACTTTCTTAAGCAATAAATAAGGGTGGATTACGCCAAGGTGACATTGGTCTGATTAAGTAAATGGGGGTGTTTATTGCATATGATATTCGTTTTTTTTTCCTTATCAT
>NZ_JAZGQE010000083.1:0-19681 GCF_048593885.1 Yersinia sp. 1252 StPb PI
CCAGACATTCATTGAGCGGTTTTTACTGTTGCATTTTGTATTTTTCCTAAAATTGTTTTTTTTCGAATCAGATATTAATACGTATCTTTGATTTCGATATGCATTTATTTATATAGCGCCAGTTGTGATTTGATGTTCCATGTGTGGTGAGTATCACATGTAACCTAATGTTTTTATTTATCTTACGATGAAAATGAGACGTAATTTCAACTGATTGGTAAGATGGATAAATTGCGGAGAAATAGTTTGTTAACCCAGATCAAGCTTATCGGCTGTTGATATATATTTGTTCAGTTTAATACCTTAAAGTAGTGATCATTTTTCTGGGCTTAATAACGACGTTTATGGATAGAGCAAAAAAACTACCCCGTCCCACATTGGCTCAAGTTTGGCAAGATACACTGTTCACGGTATCAAAAAAGTTATTATTGCTACGGGATATAACCGATTTAGTGAATGAACTCAGAAAGCTCTCTTTTTCTGTGGTGCGTTTTCAGCGGGTCAATTTATTATTGCTTAACCCTCTTTATAACCAAAATACCCTTTATACCCATGACGATGCGACCAACAGGGTGCAGGGATCGCAAAATATCTTGTTTGCCGAAGGCCCCGGTGGCTTAGCCTGGCAGCAACAGACGCCTTTGCAGACTGACCATCGCCGTATGCAAAGGGAGTTTTCTGCTGTTTGTGATTTGATTCCCTATCAGGAATTGCACTCTGGCTGCCATTTTCCCTTGGGCCATGACAATCATTGGTCAGGCTGTATTGAATTTATTAAAACTGATGACAGTGAGTTTGATGAACAAGCAGTTACTTTTCTGGGGTTACTGGCAGATGTAGTGGCAATTGCCGTTGATAATATTGCTGAGATTAATCGGGCATTTTCTGAGCGTGAAAAACTGCGCTTTGAGCGCGACCATTATCGTATTTTAGTGGATGTGACCAATACGGTTATTTCTAAGCTGGAATTGGATGTATTAGCGGCAGAGGTTTCAAAAGAGATACATCGATTTTTTAATATTGATTACATTAGCTTAGCGCTGTGCGGTACCCATAAGGATAAAAATAAGTTAAATGTATTCTCTACCCGCTACCAGAGTGGTAAGGCCGTACAGTATCAGCAGGCATGGGTGGATATTAACGGCACTTTGGCTGGGCAGGTTTTACAGAGCAAAGCGTTATTGTTGGTTAATTTGGCTGATATCTCTCTTTTGGCACCGGATGATAAGCAACTGGCAAATATGCTGGATGAAGGGTTACAAGTTGTCTGCCTGTTGCCGCTTTTTTTCGGCCACAAAATGTTAGGTGTTTTGAAACTGGCACAATGCCAGAGTGATATTTTCACTGATAGCAATGTAAAACTGTTGCGCCAAATTGCGGCGCGTATTGCCATTGCGGTTGATAACGCGCTGGCCTACAACGAAATTACCCGCCTAAAAGATTCGTTGGTAAATGAAAATCTCTATCTAACGGATCAGATTATTCATAATGAAGAGTTTGGCGAGATAATCGGTAATAGTGCAGGGATTAAAGCGGTACTGGAACAAGTTGAGATGGTGGCCTCCAGTGATTGTACCGTATTGATTCTGGGGGAAACCGGCACCGGCAAGGAGCTGATTGCCCGGGCTATTCATAATTTGAGTACCCGCAAGAATAAACGCATGGTGAAAATGAACTGTGCAGCCATTCCATCGGGTTTGATGGAAAGTGATCTGTTCGGTCATGAGAAGGGGGCTTATACCGGTGCATCATCACAGCGTATTGGCCGGTTTGAAATGGCTGACGGTGGCACACTATTTCTTGATGAAGTGGGCGATATTCCTCTGGAACTACAGCCTAAATTATTACGTGTATTGCAAGAGCGGGAAATAGAACGCCTTGGCGGCAGTAAAATTATTCCGGTGGATGTTCGGCTGATTGCTGCGACCAATCGTGATTTAAAATTGATGATGGTGAATCGCGAATACCGCAGCGACCTTTATTATCGGCTTAATGTTTTTCCGATTGTGATCCCTCCGCTGCGTGAGCGGCCGGAAGATATTCCGTTGCTGGTAAAATTCTTTACTCAAAAAATAGCCAAACGGATGAATCGCACTATCGACACAATTCCTGGTGAAACATTACGTTTGCTCAGCCGTTTACCGTGGCCGGGCAATATTCGTGAATTGGAAAATGTTATTGAGCGGGCGGTCATCCTTAGCCGTGGCACTACGCTGAATTTGCAGTTACAAGAGCTGGAATATCATCTGTCACCGCTAGAGGTTACTAAACCTGTGGCAGAAAGGGTAGTGCATAAAACCTTGTTACCCGAAAGTGAAGAGCCTGAATCTTCAGAGTCTGAGCGCACGCGAATTATTCGAGTATTACGCGAAACCAACGGCGTGGTTGCTGGGCCAAAAGGGGCTGCCATTAAGTTAGGGCTAAAACGCACCACTTTGTTATCCCGGATGCAGCGGTTAGGAATATCAGTAAAAAGTATCGAAGATGAAGATGGGATGGATTAACTCATTTATTTGCTTCGAATAAAACTAGTATCTATTTACCGAATACCGTGTTGAACCAAGCAGTGCCAAACCCTTCTACCTGAACGAGGCGTCGCGAGCAAAGCCAGTCTGGGCGCGCTCAGCGCACAGCCACCGGAGTGTACATAAGTACATGACGGTGGCGAGCACTGCGTAAACCCAGAATGGCAAAGCGCAGTAGCCGTTAACCGATCACCCCACTTCGGCTTCTCTACGTAACCGCGCCTTCAACTGGCTATACTCCTGCTGCACATAGTTTTCTGCCCACGTCTGATCCGGGATGGCTTCCAGCTTCACCGCGCAATATTTATATTCCGGTGTTTTGGAAATTGGATCCAGATGGTCCAGCGTCAGCTCATTACAGGCACCAATCCACCACTGGTAGGTCATATATACCGCACCGATATTAATGCGTTCACTGACTGAAACTCGCGTAATAACTTTACCGCGACGCGATTCTACCCACACCAGTTGTTGATCCTGCAAGCGCATTTTATCCGCATCCTGCGGGCTGATTTGCACATAACCCGGTTCATCGGCCAGTGTTTGCAGTGCGGAACAGTTGCCAGTCATCGAACGGCAGGAGTAGTGGCCGACCTCACGCACGGTACACAACACCAGTGGATATTGGTCATCCACCAGTTCCATTGGCGCACGCCATTCACTGGCAAATAACAACCCTTTGCCGCCAGGGCGGTCAAACTTATTACCGGCATACAACCAGGGTGTACCGGGGCTGTCTTCAGTGGTACATGGCCATGGGATATAGCCCAAACCTGCCATTTTCTCGTAGGTTGCGCCATAGTACAGCGGGCACAACTCACGCAGTTCATCCCAAATCTCTTTGGTATTGTTATATTTCATCGGATAGCCGAGTGCGGTCGCCATCAGACTAATAATTTCCCAATCTGGTTTTACATCACCTTGTGGCTCAACCGCTTTTTCAAACCGCTGGAAACCACGGTCTGCCGCAGAATAGACCCCTTCATGTTCGCCCCACGAGGTGGCGGGGAAGATAACATCCGCCTCGGCTGCGGTTTTGGTCATAAAGATATCTTGCACAATCAGCAGTTCTAATTCGCTGAAGGCTTCACGCATCATGGACAAATCCGGTTCGGTCTGGAGTGGATCTTCGCCCATCACGTAGTTGGCTTTAATTTTCCCCTCTTTCACTTTATGTGGAACATCGGTCAGCGAGTAACCGACTTTATCGGACAGGGATGGTACCCCCCAGGCTTTGGCAAATTTTTCCAGTGTGGCGGGATCGGTCACAGATTGATAACCCGGATACATATTTGGCAATGCGCCCATATCGCAGGCACCCTGCACGTTGTTTTGCCCGCGTACCGGACCAACACCGACATTCGGGCGCCCCAGATTACCGGTTAACAGTGCCAGTCCTGACAGCCCTTTCACGACATCTACCCCCTGGCCCCACTGAGTGACACCCATCCCCCACAAGATAGTGGCTGAAGGGGCGGCGGCATAGATACGCATAGCCTCACGAATTGATTTTGCCGACAGGCCAGTAATGCTTTCGACATATTCCGGGGTGTATTTGGCGACGATTTCACGGTACTCGTCGAAGCCCTCGGTATAGCGTGAGGCGTAATCTTTATCGTACAGCTCTTCAGTGATCAACACATTGGCAAAGGCATTTACCAGTGCCATATTGGAGCCGTTTTTCAGGGGTAACCAGAGATCTGCAATACGCGCCGTTTCGATATGGCGTGGATCGCAGACAATCACTTTCGCGCCTTTTTCTTTGGCTTTCAGAATACGGCGGGCCACGATCGGATGGGAGTCAGCGGCGTTGTAGCCAAACACTAAAATACATTTGGTATCTTCAATCTCGCAGATTGAATTACTCATCGCGCCATTACCCAATGTCACTTGCAGCCCGGCGACCGACGGGCCGTGGCAAACACGGGCGCAGCAGTCAATATTGTTGCTGCCGGTAACCGCACGGGCAAATTTCTGCATCACATAGTTGGTTTCATTACCTGGGCCACGGGATGAGCCGGTATGCATAATGGCTTCCGGGCCATATTTTTCTTTGATTGCTCGCAGTTTACTGCTAGCAAACTCAATCGCTTCATCCCAAGATACCGCCTCCAGCTTGCCGCCTTTTTGGCGACGGATCATCGGCTGTTTAAGGCGCGGAGTTAGCAATTTGGTGTCATTGAGAAAGTCCCAACCATAGTAGCCTTTCAGACACAACTCACCCTGATTGGTGACGCCATTTGCGCCTTCAGCGCCAATAACTTTGCCATTTTCGACCAGTAAATTGATTTTGCAGCCGGAGCCGCAGTAAGGACAGACAGTGAGTGCCTTGTGCATATTAATCATCCTTCGTTCTTGGAGCCGCAGCGGTGTTAGCTGCTCTCGTTCACCCGAATCACTGACCTGAGTCAGCTCATCGGGATTCGCTCAATTGCTGCCTTGCTGCAACACCAATTACTTTGGGTCATCCCTTCGTTTTTGGGGCCGCAGCCTTATTGACTAAAAGCTCATTTCGTTGGCTTCATCTAAAGCAGCACGCATCTGTTTTTTGCGCAGCATGGCCTGCATAGTGTCGCGGCCAATCATGTGCAGCGCCTGCGTTGGGCAAACGGAGATACACGCCGGGCCGGCGGCTTGCCCTTCGCACAAGTCACATTTCTGTGCTTCGGCTTTCAGGCAGAATCCCTGTGAGAGGCCGTTAAACATCACTTCGACCTGTTTGGTCACGACGCTCATCGCACCATACGGGCAGGCAACGACACAGGTTTTGCAGCCAATGCATTTTTCCTGCAACACTTGAATACTGTCCGCTGCTCGAACAATTGCGCCGTTCGGGCAAACATTGGCACAAGGGGCATCTTCACAGTGCCGACACATAATGGCGGTACTGACATTTAGCCCTTTAACCACCTTCAGCCGAGGCGCGAAATTGGCTTTAGTTAGCGTGTCCAGCTTGCCACCGTTGTGTGCCAGCACGCAGGCAACCTCACAGGTGCGGCAGCCAATACACTTTTTGGGGTCTGCGATTATGAACCGGTTCATTGTTTTCTCTCCTTCCCCTTCATCTTTCAAGTTGCAGATGTGTTGGCTGCACTTGCTTGCCGCCTTCCGCACCTTGAAATCTATTGGGGATAAATGTCTTCATCTTTCAAGTTGCAGAGGTGTTGGCTGCACTTGCTTACCGCTTTCCTGCACCTTGATATCTATTGGGTATAAATTGATAGATCTGGCAGATTCACGTTTAGAACAGCTAATCTGGCTCATTGCCTTACATACTGCATGGTTTATGCCAACTTGAAGTGGCTAGATAAAAGTGAATGAATATGATTGTTTTATAAAGGATTAATGGATACTGATGTGGGCGGGGAGGTTAACGGGAAACTGTCGGCTGGCATGACGTCGGCAAATTTGACGACGGCATGCCGTCATTTCGCTATAAATGCGCGAAACCACCGTCACCTTGCCAGTGTGGTAGTTGTTGATACACCGTTTCTACCGCCTGTTTTACTGGCTCGGTCATTGGGAAGTAGAACGCCACTAAGGTGGGTTGAATCCCCACAAAAATGACTTCGCTAATATCTTCCTTTAACTGATCAATTAGAAAGTTGAGCGGCAGATTGTGGGTGCTCATGATAAACATTTCGGCAATTCGCTCAGGGTCAATGATGCGAATCTCACCCGGCGACAGCTCCATATCGGCAGCATCGACAATAACTAATCGTGTCGGTTGCAACGCGCGGATACGATGCACCACATTTTCCGGTGCCGAACCACCGTCAATCACCTGCCAGTCAATCAGTGGTTGTTGTGTCATGCGTTCAGCCAGTAGTGGGCCTGCGCCGTCATCGCCCATCATGCTGTTGCCAACGGTTAACACCAGATTGAGGGCGGTGGTGTGAGTGGCGGGGGGATGTGGCATGTTCATGGGCGGCGTTTCACCATTAAATAGATGGCCGGTTCCTGCTCGATATCGTACAGGGTTTGCAGCAGTTGTTGGCTCCATGGCTGGTGGAGCGAGGCTGGGTTTTCAGCCAGCGGCGCGAAGGCTTTTGCCAATAACTGGGTATGGGTACTGTCGATGGTGATTTCACCAAACTTCAGTAAGCCGGCCATCTTGCGGTGAGCCTCGCCTGCGGGCAACTGACCAAACCATTGTTCATATTCTGCCAGCGGGCATTCCATGATGGCTTTTAAGCAATCAATCACCCCCACATGGTGGCCGATAGCCAGTGAGTAATACATCACTTGTTGTGCTTGCTCGGGCATATCGTCATCACTGTCGAGGAACTTCTGATTCAGTGCATAGAAAATAACCTTAGCGGACATCAGCTTTGCCTCCCGCCAGTTGTATCAGGGCAATGTGTTGCAGGTTGGCGAATATCTCGCTCAGACGCGGATCATCTTGTTGGCGCAGGTAGTTCTGGCAGCGCTGTTCAAATTCCGGTAATGGCTGATTGACCAGCAGCGACAAGAAGCTGTCGGTGATTTCCCGCCCCTGGCGATAGCCGGCCATACGGCGCGCTTCACGCTCCAACAGTACTCGCAGATTGAGCGGTGCATCGGGGTGAATCAGCGCGACGCGTTCATCGGCACTCTCCTGATGCTCTTCGCCTTTCAGTTTCTGCTCCAGCAGACCCAATGCCACGGCAAAACCATAGATGGTCGCGGCTGGGGTCGGCGGGCAACCGGGAATGTACACATCAATTGGTACGATGGTATCGCTGCCACCCCAGACACAGTACAGGTCATGGAAGATGCCACCACCACAACCACACGCGCCGTAAGAGACGCAGATTTTTGGGTCCGGTGCCGATTCATAAGCGCGCAGTGCCGGTGTGCGCATGGCGCGAGTAACCGCACCGGTAAACAGCAAAATATCCGCGTGGCGGGGGGAGGCAACAACTTTGATACCAAAGCGCTCGGTGTCGAACAGTGGGGTGATTGAGGAGAAAATCTCAATCTCACAGCCGTTGCAGCCACCACAATCCACCCGATAGACATAGGCGGAGCGCTTGATATCTTTCAATAATTTACTTTTTAACTGGGCAATCGAGGGATCAAGTGCGATCGGTTGACTAACATGGTGCCCCCAGCCCGGTTTTAATGAATGTGGTTGGCTCATAGGTTGCCCCTCCCTTCGTTGTGCTGATCCAGCATAACGTTGTTATTAATAACGATATTCTGTTTGCGCTTACACTCAGGGCAAGTTTCAAAATGAGGTCGCTGCTGCTCGACATCCTCGGCCGCCATCCCGGAATGAATCAGCAGTGCCATGACATAATCCACTGCTTTTTTCGGCGCAAAGGGTTGCTGGCATTGCTGGCAATGGGCAAGGGTAAAACTGGCACGCTGATACAAATCCGCTTTGTTGAAGACGGCCAGTTCAAACTCTTGCGATAACACAATGGCACGGGTCGGGCAGACCTCCTCACAGCGGCCACAAAAAATGCAGCGCCCGAGAAATAACTGCCACTGACGAGTGCCGCTAGCAAGATCGGTTTCCATGGTTAGCGCATTGGCAGGGCAGGCCATGGTACAAGCACCACAGGCGATGCATTGCTCGGCATCATATTGCGGTTTGCCGCGAAAACCGTGGCTGACCTCAAGCGGCTTAAACGGGTATTTCACCGTGGTGTCGCCCACTTTCAGGATGGTTTTAAACAGTTTTAACATTCTTCATCCCTCTATTTGAGCGGCGAATGGGTGCGCTCAATGCCATAACGCTCGATCTCTTTGTACGGCACAGTGACGGATTTTTGCTTGCGCACATCCACCAGCGTGACCCGGTCAGTACAGGAGTAGCAGGGATCGAGGCTGCCGATAATCAGTGGCGCATCGGAGACGGTATTGCCGCGCAACATATAACGCAGCACCGGCCAATTGGCGTAAGTTGCCGCACGGCAACGCCAGCGGAACAGCTTCTGGTTGTCGCCGGTCATGCTCCAATGCACATCTTCGCCACGCGGTGCTTCCGAGAACCCGAGGGCGAACTTGTAAGGTTGGTAATTGACTTTTTCTTCCAGCAGCGGCCCGCCAGGCATATGGTTCAGGCCATATTCAATCATTACCAGCGAGTCAAAGAACTCGCGCACCCGCACCAGCAGGCGGGAGTGGACATCGCAGCCATCGAGGGTAAACAACTCTTTGGGCACATTGGCATAGTTGGCGTAGCTGTGGTCATGGCGCATATCACGCGCATAGCCACTGGCGCGGATCATTGGGCCGACCGGGCTGAAATCGCGGGCGATTTTGCGATCCAGCAGGCCCACCCCCACAGTGCGTTGTTCGATATTGGCGGTACTCATTAACATATCCACTAACTGGCCGATATCGGCACGCATCTCCGAGACCAATTGCAGCGTTTTGATGCGATCAGCTTTCAGGATATCGCGGCGGACGCCACCAATCAGATTCAGACCATAGGTTTTACGTGCGCCAGTGAGCATCTCAGCAATCGTCATCGCTTTTTCACGCACGCGGAAGAACTGCATAAAACCGGTATCGAAACCAACAAAGTGACAAGACAAACCGATATTGAGCAGATGGCTGTGCAGCCGCTCCACTTCAAGCAAAATGGTGCGGATCATCTGTGCCCGAGGCGGCACGATAATGCCCAAAGCATTTTCAATGGAAGAGGTGTAGGCCACGCTGTGGGTGAAGCCACAAATGCCGCAGATGCGATCTGACAGGAAGGTAACGTCGTTGTAACCCATGCGAGTTTCAGCCAGTTTTTCCATGCCGCGATGGACATAGAACAGGCGGTAATCGGCATCAATAATATCTTCGCCGTCGACAAACAGCCGGAAGTGACCCGGTTCGTCAGAGGTAATATGCATTGGGCCAATAGGCACCACCCGGCTACTGCTACCTGCTTCGTTTTCAAACTGATAGGTTTCCGTATCGCTGGTGGGCGTGGGGCGCTGGCGATAGTCCATGGTGTCTTTGCGCAGCGGATAGAGGTCATCTGGCCAATCATCGGGCAGCACTAAACGGCGCTCATCAGGCAGACCAACCGGTTGCAGACCATACATATCGCGTACTTCACGCTCGCCCCAGACGGCGGCAGGTACCCGAGGTGTGACTGACGGGAACTCCGGTCGTTCGGGGCTGATAAGTGCTTTGACAATCACCCAGCACTTATCGCCATACTGCTTACCGGTCTCTTCGCCATATTGTTCACGGCCTTCCATCGACAGCACATAGTAAATGGCAAAATAGCCATTCAGGCTGCGTTCATCATTACCAAACAGCACCGACAACCAGCCACCTTGTTGATAATAAAGGTGCTCTACCACATCGGGCAGGCTATTTAGTTTGATGGTAATGGTCAGTTGATCAGGGGTTTGCCACTCTTCATCTAAAATCGCCGCAGGAAATTGTTCACGCAGGCGGGCTACATAGGCCGCACCCAGCTTTTCACCGCTGTGTGGATGGCTTGACACCGGCTGACCTGAACCCGGAATAGCTGAAATAGGGGTTTCGCGAGTCACGTTACATCTCCTGACGATTCGGGGTTAGTTGCACCGCACTATGGCTCTGTGCAACGGATGGAATGGGCTGAGTTACGGGTTGCGGTGGAGAGAGGTGCTGCCACGGCAGCATAAATTGTTGCTGGGTTGGCTCACTGCCATCGTTATTGAGAACAATTTGTGCCGCATCGGTCAATAAACGGGTCACTGGAGCCGGAATATGCACGCCAAGCAACAGCATCAACAGCAACAGTATTGCCATCGGCGCGGTGGTCAGAATACCCAGTTCGCCTTTGCTGACCGCTGCCGGTGGTGTTCCCAACACGGTGTTGGCTATCATGCGTACCAATCCGGCCAGTACCAGTGTTAGTAGCAAGAGCAGGACGATAACCAGCCAAATATGGCCGGCGTTAATCGCGGCAGCCACCACCATAAATTCACTGATAAACACGTTAAACGGCGGCATCCCGGCCAGCGCTAATGCGCCACCAGCCAGTAACACCGCAGTCAGCGGTGCGACGCGGATAATGCCTTTAATCGCGCCCATATCCCGCGTGCCGTATTTCAATAACACATTGCCGGAACCACAGAACAGCAAGGTCTTAGCCAGACTGTGATTCAAGGTGTGGAACAGTGCTGCCAGCACACCTAGCGGGCCACCAATGCCCAGCGCCACCGCAATTAACCCCATATTCTCGACGCTGGAATAGGCCAGTAAACGCTTCATATCGCGCTGGGCCAGAATAAAGAAGGCGGATACTGCAACCGACATCATGCCGAACACCAACAGCAACATTTGTGGGAAATGTGGCCCGATGGCGGCGCTGATAATGATGTAGTAACGGATGATAACCAGCAGGGCGCAGTTAAGCAGTACGGCGGATAACAGGGCACTGGTGGGGCTAGGGGCTTCACTGTGGGCATCCGGTAGCCACGAATGCATTGGGAATAGCCCGGTTTTGGTACCGAAGCCAATCAGGATAAAGACAAACGCCAGATGCATCAGGCTGGGGTCCAACTCTTTAGCGTGTTCAGAAACCACGGTCCAGAAGATAGCACTGCCCGGATCTGCCAACACATTCGCGGCATTGGCATATACCAGCACCGTGCCGTACAGCCCGAATGCCACACCGACGGTACAGATAATAATGTACTTCCACGCCGCCTCCAGTGAGGAGCGCTGCCCGTATAATCCCACCAAAAAGGCTGAGCTGAGGGTAGTGGCTTCAATACCAACCCACATCAGGATCAGGTTATTACTGGTGACCACCAACAGCATGGTGAACAGGAACAGATGGAAGAAACCGTAGTAGTTGCACAGCGTGCCAACCGTGATTTCGCCATTATTCACTTCATGGCGCATATAGCCAAGGGAGTAAAGGCCAGTGATAAAGCCGATAATGCCCAGAATAGCGAGGAACAGCGCGCTGAGACTATCGATATGCAGCCAATTATGTGCCGCCAGAATCTCCCCGCCCAGCGCAACCCGACACACTACCGTCAGCGCCACCACTAGCAACACAGTGATGCCGGTAAAATGCACCCAAGTGGTTGCCATCCGTGCGGCACTGCCTAACGCCCGGCAAGCGAACGCGAGCAATGAGGCTATTAGAGGTATCGCCAGCAGCAACAACAGCAGGTCAGTATTACTCATTTCATTACCCCTTTAGCGCCGTCAGTTGTTTAACATCCAGCGTGTGCAGCGTGCGGTAAATCTTGCGCGCCATTAGCGTCATCACAATCACCGCGAAGATGGCATCGGTGGCAACGCCAATCTCGACCAATTCCGGTGCGCGGAAGGCCAGCAGCGCCAGCATCAGATGAGCCCCGTTCTCCATCAGGCAATAGCCAAAGATATTTTTCAGAATATTGCGTTGGGTGACGATACACAGCAGTCCAATCAGGAAATGCCCCAATGAGACGGCCAGAGCCGGTTTCAGTGCGCTGACCATGGGCAGTTGCACCGGTTCAACCACGAAGTAGCTCAGCAAGATAATGATGGCGGCGATAAAAATCAGGCTGGCGGTACCAATGATGCCGCCATTGGCTTTGGGATCGTCCATTTGGCGAAAAGCGCGATACATAATCCACGGCACCAGTACCACCTTGGTGACAAAGGCACTCAGCGACCACAGGTACAACTCGTGGGCACCCAAGGTTTCAGCCAGTACCAGAAAAATAAGCACCAGTACCAGTGACTGCAAGGCATAAAGCAGTGCCGAAGTGGCGGGTTTCTTGGCGATGATTACCAGTAGTGAGGTAATGATCAGCAGCCCTGCGAGATTATTTACGACCAAATTGTTGACAAGAAGTGTTCCGGTCATTTTCTACTCCCTTATCCGAGCCAGGCGACAGCAATAAAGCTTGAGCACACCGACATAATCACCAGAATCACCAATACCCCCTGCATCGCCAGTGGCAGCGGTTTGGCGCAGGCGACCTCTGGTGATGGTTTACCGGGGACGGTCTGCCCGAACCAGTAGAGGAACCAGCCAAAGCTCGCTACCGATTCAAGTAGCGCCAGCACCAGCAGGGGTATCAGTAGCCAATGTTCGTGAGAGAGCGAGAAGCCGGCGGCAAAAATAGGAAATTTGCTGAAGAAGCCATTAAAAGGCGGCACCCCAGTGATCGCCAGTGCGGCGACACAGAATCCCACCCCCAGCAGTGGCATTTTGCCCATGATGCCTTTGAGTTTGGGTAACATACGGGTACCGCAGCTATAGCTCAGCGCACCAGCCACTAAGAAGAACAGACTCTTGGCAAACGCATGGTTAAAGATGTAGGCAATGCCGCCATCAAAGGCCATTTTTGAGCCATAGATAGCCAACGACAGAGCGAAGAAGATGTAAGACAACTGGGTGATGGTGGAGTAGGCCAGCAGCCGCTTCATATCTTTTTGTGGTAGATACATAAAGAAGCCATAGATCAGTGTAATCACCGCCATCACCATGCCCACGGTGCCAATTATTTGTGGTACATCGCCAGCGGAATAAATAGCGCGGGCAAAGATATAAACCCCCACCTTGACCATAGAAGCGGCGTGCAGGTATGAACTGACCGGCGTCGGGGCTTCCATCGCATCCGGTAACCAGATATGCAGTGGCAACTGGGCGGATTTCCCCCAAGCGGCAAACAGGATGCCACCGAACACCATGATTTTGGTGCTGTTGTCCAATTGCGCCAGTGCCGTTAGGGCAAAGGTGCCGGTATTAACCAGCAACACCGCGGCCGCCAGATACAGACCGATAGCCGCAACATGGGTTACCAGCAGCGCTTTCAGTGCCGAGCGCAGTGACTTCTGACTCTGGTAGTAACCAATTAATCCCCACGAACAACCGCCGGTGATTTCAAAGAAGAACAACTGACCCAGCAGAGTGGATGACAATACCAACCCGGCCATTGCACCGATAAATACCAGCAACAGGGCGTAGTAGCGGTTAGTGCCTTCGTGCGGATGCTCGCGATTATCCAGGGTCAGATAACCGGTAGAATAGATACTGACCAACAGCCCAAGAAAGACGACGGCGAAAGCAATCAAGGTACTGATGCGGTCGATAGTCAGGCCAAACAGCGCCATATCGCCGTAGTGAATCAGATCAACCGTGACATCAATCTTCCCGCCACTTAAGTAGATATAGGCCAGCAACAGGGTTCCGAGGGTTGCCAGTAGTGAAAAGAAAGTACAGGACCATTTCGCCCATTGCTGTGGCAAGCAGGCCGTGAGGATGGCACCGGCAAATGGGACCAGAATGGTCGCAATGGCGATGTTCATTAGGGCGATATTCATAAGAGCCATGTTCTCCATGATGGGTTTATTAGCTCCTTAAAGACCGGTGAGATAGAAAACCAGGGACAAGGCAGCAACACCAAACCCCAGCCAGGTAACACGGGAGGTCAACAGGAAGCGCCCACGGGCGATACTGTTTTCCACGATGGAGGCCAGTACAAACACCACCACCAGCTTGATAATGCAGGCCAGTAGCGCCCACAGCAGGCCAAATCCAGTGAGTACTGCCAGCTTGCCGAACGGGATAAACACGGCGAGGAACAGTTGTGCCACCACCACTTGTTTCAGGCTGATGCCCCATTTGACCAGACCCAGCGCGGCACCTGAGTATTCGGTTAGCGGCCCTTCTTGTAACTCTTGCTCCGCTTCGGCGACATCAAACGGGATTTTGCCCATCTCGATAAACACGGCGAAACCACAGGCCAGTAACGCCAGCGCGGTTGCGGTCGGCGATTGCCAGTGGCCGGTCGAAAGTGCAGTACTGATGGTGCCGATATTGGTCGAACCGGCGATTAACCCCACTACCAGTAGCGACAGAATCAGTGTCGGTTCCACCAGCACACCAAGGGTTAACTCACGGCTGGCACCGATACCGGCAAAGATGCTGCCGCTATCCAGACCGGCCAGTGAGAAGAAGAAGCGGAACAGCGCGAACAGATAAAGCAGGGCTATCAGGTCTCCTGCCAAGCCAAATGGCGATGCCAGCGTGAAAATGGGCAGCGCCATCGCAATCAGCAACATGCTGCCTAATAACACATAAGGCATCAGACGGAAGATGATGCCTGCATTCGCCGGTGCTACATCCTGACGTTTTAACAGTTTGGCTAAATCACGATAGTCTTGTAGCACGCCCGGCCCACGGCGTGAGTGCATGCGGGCTTTTACCATGCGCGAAATACCCGACATCAATGGTGCCAGCGCCAGCATGAAAAGCGCCTGCCCAATGGCGAAGGCAATCATAGAGACCGCGGGCATATCAGTAGTTGGCATTGCTCGTCTCCTTAAAGAGCCGCGATTATCAGCAGGGTAACCAGTGCGGCGACCACATACAGACAGTAGAGGCGGAAATCACCCTGTTGTAGCCATTGAATACGCTGGCTGAGCCATTGGATCAGGCGAATAAGCGGGGCCACAATTTTGTCGTCCCATAGCGGCTCTACCCGCCCGGCACCACTGATCGAGTGCTCAAGAGCACGTTGCATCATCGGTGCGGGGGAGAGGGTTTTGCGTATTCGATAGAGTGGGGCAAACATCATCCGCAAGGGTTGAGTAAAACCACCGGCGGAGACGGTCATTGCTTGTTCGTAGGCATAACCACAGGCCCATGGGTCACCGCCATGGCGAAATGCCAGACGGCTGCCTTTGTAGAGACTGGCTATCAGTAAAATCACCAATGGCAGGATTAATAAGCCGAAGAAGATGTAGAGGGTAGACAGCATCGCTTGAGAACTGTGTTGTGGGAACAACAGCGCCCCTTGTGCAACCTGTAACGACTGTGCCGCAGGGACCGCTATCAGGCTACTGGCAATGCGGGCAATCACCGGTGCTACCTGGGTGGCACCAATCCCCAATGCCAGGCACAGCAGGGCCAGCAACAGCATGGCTGCCGTCATTGGCCACGGCACTTCCCGCGCCTGTGCGGCTTTTTCCGTGCGCGGCAGGCCGCAGAAGCTAATGCCGTAGACTTTAACGAAGCACATGGCCGCCAGCGCGCCGGTAATTGCCAGCATGACGATGGCAATCGGTCCGGCCAGACGAATAATAAATCCACCATCTTTGGTCATAGTAAATAACGATTGATAGGTGAACCATTCACTGACAAAACCATTGAAGGGTGGCAGCGCTGAAATTGCCATACATCCCACCAGAAACGCCAGTGCGGTATACGGCATCATCCTTGCCAACCCACCCATCTTTTCCATATCTTTGGTGTGCACCCGGTAGATAACGGCGCCAGCGCCAAGGAACAATAACCCTTTGAATACTGCATGGTTAAGCAGATGGTAGAGTGCACCCAGTAGGCCAAGGGCGGCCAATATAGGCTGGTGGCCCGCGATACCTATCATGCCAACCCCAACGCCCATCAGAATAATGCCGATGTTTTCAACTGTGTGATAAGCCAGCAGCCGTTTGATATCGTGCTCGGCTAATGCATACAGCACTCCCAGTACCGATGACACCGCACCAAAGGCCAGCACCACCACTCCCCACCACATTTGGCTGGCACCGAGTAAATCGATACCAACCTTGATGATGCCGAAGATACCAATTTTTACCATCACGCCGGACATCAAGGCCGAGGCATGAGATGGGGCTGCGGGGTGGGCGCGTGGGAGCCAGCCATGTAATGGCAGCATCCCGGCTTTGGCACCAAAACCGAAGAAAGCCAGCAGGAAGATAACGGAAGCCATCACCGGCTCTGGATGCACCTGCCGGAAGGCGGCAAATTCCAGGCTGCCGCTCTGGCGGTACAATAAGAAGAAGGCAATCATGATTAACACGGAACCGGCATGGGCAATCAGAAAGTAGAGTAGGCCGGCACTGATAGCATCGTCGTCTTGATCGGAAATCACCAGGAAGTAGGAAGCCAATGACATCATTTCAAAGAAAATAATAAAGTAGAAGGCGTTATCCACCACCACCAGTGCCACCATCGAGGCGATGAACAGGTTCATAAATACCCCCATTCCCCATGCCCCACGCCCTTTGTATTCCTGCACATAAGCCAGTGAATACAGCGAAGTGACCACCACTAGCAGTGAGATGACCATCAGCATAAAGGCCGCCAATGGATCAAGGCGCAGACTGAAAGCCGCGAAGGGGAAGGGGCCGGCGGTGATAAAGGTAATGATACCGCCCCCCAGTAAGGTTGGCGCGGCAGCCAGCAGGCCCGCAACCCCACCCAGCAATGAGGCCAGCCCTGCGGCATAAATCGCCAGCGTTTCGCGACGAGCCAAAAGCAGCGAAAGTAGTGCACCAGCCAGATAGAGCAGTAAGGAGAGCCACAGTAGCTCCAGAGAGTTCATCATCTTTTCTGCTCCTCGTGAGAGAGGGTGGGCGAGCTGTCCCCGGTAATAAAGGGCAGGTCGTTGGCAAACCCACGGGCCGCAGCGAGCCGTTTAGCCTGATTGGCTTGCTCGATGCTGTGTTCATCCACCAACATCAGCGCGTTGGTGGGGCAGACCCGTACACATTCCGGTCCCTGTGGTTGGAAGCTACATAAGTCACATTTCACAGCAATGGCACGAACACCGGCCGTCCAGGCCAGGAATGGGTTCATATTGGCTGGGCTGAATGGCACATCAGACAGCTCGGTCATCGGAATATATTCAGGGAAGCTCTCCGGTACGGCTAATGGCTTACTGCCCGCGGGCGTAATTGCGCCAAACGGGCAGGCGATACCACAGAGCTTGCAGCCGATGCAGGTGGTTTCATCCAACTCAACGGCGTTATTGGTCAACGTGATGGCATTGACCGGACAGACTCGCGCGCACCATGCATCCTCGCAGTGGCGACAGAGAATCGGTGCTGTGACCGTGGCATTTCGCATCACGGTCAATCTGGGGTGCTGTTGTAAACCCTTGGCTTTATGCACCTGGCTGCAAGCAGCCATGCAGGTATTGCATCCAATACAAAGCCTCGACTCCGCAATGACAAAGCGGTTCATAGCCATACCCTCCGGGACAAAAATCTGGTGACAGTCAGGCTGATAGCAATCATTTCTAAGCTGCAAAGCATATTCTGTGCCAGCACGCCTGCTGCTGCTGTAAAAGAGCGGTGAAGGCACGCCTGCTGTGCATTGGGGCGGGGGGAGTAAATAGCGGCGATTTAAACGGCAGTGAAAATGGCGTAATTACGGTGGTTAAGTGTCGACATTAGTGACGAAACCGCCGCTCATCAATGACACTTCGACAGTGATTGCTCACTTTAATCATCTGGTCGCGGCCACATCTAAATAATAGTGTTATTTATTAGCTGTTTAGATGATTTTTCGCACAGGTGAAAATCAGCTTGTGGCTGGCATCTTCTTTGCATCGCTATTGTCAGGGATACGCCACAGGAGCAGCACGGTCATGCATGAAATAACCTTGTGCCAGCATGCTATTGCCATGATGGAACAGCAGGCCCGCTTACATGGCGCGCAGCGAATTACCGGGGTGTGGTTGGAAACCGGCGCATTTTCCTGCGTCGAACCGCAGGCATTAGAGTTCTGTTTTGAGTTGGTATGCCGAGGCACACTGGCGGAAGGTTGTGTGCTGCATCTTAGCCAGCAGCCGTCACAGGTGTGGTGCTTTGATTGCCAGCAGCAGGTTAATTTGCTGAGTAGCAAAGTGATACGTTGCCCATTGTGTGCCGGGAGCCATTTACGCATCGGCGCATCTGATGATGGCGTCATACTTAAGCGACTGGAGGTGGAATGAGTTTACTTTTTTTAACTGAAATTGGGCGATTGAATAACGCAGAGGCCAGGCTATGTGTATAGGTATCCCTGGTCAAATTGTCGCACTGGATGAAACTCAGCCCGGTACCGCCTGGGTGGATGTGTGCGGTGTGCGGCGTTCGGTGAATATTATGCTGGTGGCTGCCGACTCGCAGGCCAGTCTGGCATTAATCGGCCATTGGGTGCTGGTGCATGTCGGGTTTGCCATGAGCAGGCTGGATGAAGAGGAAGCGCTGGAAACCTTGCAGTTGTTACAGCAGATGGGGGAGGTTGAGAGTGATGTAGGGGCATTCTTGGGGCAAAGTGGTTAACCGGACGGGTGTATTATTAAAAACAGGATCGGGTTAGATTTCGGTAGTTAGTGCCTCACAGCTCACTTGACCTTTGATAAACCCAATCCAATAGCAAAAGCTAATTCAAAATCATGGTGCTGGTGCTGGATTTTTCTGCTTTTCTTCTGCCAGCCGGTGTTCCAGTTCAACCAATTGTTCTGGTGAGACGGCCGGATAACCTTGTGCGTCATCGGGGATCACATGTATCGCAGGGATAGGGATTAATGGCCCAAGAAAACGTGGTTCGCGTTTCAGAATATAGAGATCCGTCAATGCGCCGAGACGGGCAAAAATCTCACGCACTCGTACATTGAGCATATCTTTGGGGGATGGGACGGCAAAACACTGCGCCTGAATCCCCATATGGAGGGCGATAAACAGTGCCCGTTCGCAGTGGAAGCGCTGGGTAATGATAATAAAATCGTTGGTGTCGAATACCTTACGGGTGCGCACGATGGAGTCCAATGTACGGAAGCCCGCGTAATCCAGTACGATATCAGCGGGGGCGACACCGGCGGCGATCAGGTCGCGGCGCATGGTCATCGGCTCATTATAACTTTGCAGCGCATTATCACCGCTGAGCAGTAAATAACTGACTTTGCCACTGTTATAGGCATTTATCGCCCCTTGAATCCGGTATTGATAAAACTGATTAATACCACCAGTGCGATAATATTTAGCTGTACCCAAGACCACACCGACCTGCCGGTGGGGCAAGTCTTGTAGCTCATCATAGATAAAGGGGGCTGTTTTCCAGCTAATCCAGCGATCGAGCGCAATAGCAGTCACCATCAGCAACCCTACGATGGTAATCAAGCTAATAATCAGGCGTTTCCACATTCTCAGGCCTTTGATGCATTCAATCTACTGGTCATATTTGCAAGGCTACTTTACCTGCGCATGCGGCGCAAGCCTTATACCCTTCGTCCTTGAAGCTACAGCGTTGTTGGCTGCGCGTGCTAACCCGAATCACTGACATGAGTCAGCTCATCGGGATTATTTCACTGGCCGGCTAGCTGTAACTCCAATGCCTTTGGGTATTATCTTTGACCTTGAAGCTACAGCGTTGTTGGCTGCGCGTGCTAACCCGAATCACTGACATGAGTCAGCTCATCGGGATTATTTCA
>NZ_JAZGQE010000084.1:0-19652 GCF_048593885.1 Yersinia sp. 1252 StPb PI
ATCGCAAAATATGATGATAATCATGTCAGCACACTCCGCTTCGACAGAAAAAACACCGCATCGCAAAAAACCGAGAAATGGTATATTGATAAAAAACTGGGACGCACCTACAGCTATTCATATACGGTGAATTTCTCAGGATTACATTCAAAACCCTATCATTCAGGTAAAATAGATGTAATTGATAGTCTGGTTCAATATATCAACATGGCACAATGCGGTATTGTCTACGCACAAATTGATTCGTTACTTGATGCACATGCATGGGAAACATTCAGCCAGGTGCTATTGAAAGCCCAATATTCCGATCCAGCGCATGGTGTAGAATTAAAAAGCGATACCCAGGTATTGAATATTTCCACGCAGCCAAAACCCTTTATTTATCCAATAGGCATGAAGCCAGAGAATCCCATTTATTTCACTACCAATTATTATACCCGGGATGGTGGTAATTTCACTTACATCGAACCAGGTATTGAGCCATCCCCACAGTTACCCGGATATGGCAGCACCCGCGCGAATCAGATTCAAATAATGGATGCCTTACCGAGGAAAACGACCTACTCCATATTTTTCATCGCGTCGAAGAAAGATGTACTAATTATCATCTTCGACATGATGGTGAACTATAAGACCTACAAGTTTAAACAGACTCAATCGATTAGTCTGGAAGAAAAAGATCTCGTGGACACCACCACCCGCCGCGACCTTACCTTCGAATTTTTACCCGATGGCACAGATGACATTCCTGAAATCACCTACAGCGGCACCATTATTTACAATGACGAGCGCGATCCCAAGCCAATTGAGGGCAAGGTAACCGGTTCATCGGTCGCGGTGGTGGTGAAGTGTTAATGGCCCGTCATTCTTCTGGTGTAGCGGCGGTCAAACGTGCTGCCTCTGAACCGGCCCTCCCGTTGAGGCGGTGATGAACAGTGTTCATTACTATTGGATAGGCAGAGCATCGGTCATTGCATTGATGACTGATGCTCGGTTGATTGTTTTTTATTCAACATGGACACACCCATGGATAACAGAATAACGGAACAAACTATCGGTTTTATTAATGTAATGCCAGGTAGCCAAGTTTATTATTATAGCGCGTTGGCACCCAGTATTCTGGTGAATGAGCAGACTATTCCCGAAGTGCGTTACCAAATATTCAGGAATAGCGCCACCGCGCAACCGATGACTTACTACGCAATACTCTCATTGCAGACGCAACTGAACAGCAGTATGGCTGCAGCACAGGCAGCGGCTCGGGATAATCCCGATATTCCGCCGGACGCTATCCTGCTCCCCCTACAAATTATTGCCAGCACTGCCACGCTCAGTATTCCACAAGCTATGCCTCAACTGCTGAATCACACCTCGCTGGGGAATAATCAGTTTTGCTATATCATGGCCGCACTGACTGATGCGAATGATATTGAGCGAATCGTCGCGCTGCTTCAGCAACCGGAATCAGCACCGATTGCTGTCAGTTATAAAATCGACTACCTGCAACAGTTACCCCCCTCAACCTTTGAACTTGATGCCCAATGGGATCAGGTATATGAATATCTGAAAATCTCATTCGGTTTTAATGCGCTGATTTTTTCTTTTAATATTGATGATATTTCCGAAACCTTAATCAGTAATAAGCTGGTTACTATCAAGGTAAGAAATACCAATCCCGACCATTACATGAGACAAGCCACGGCTGAATTGAGCACGATTCTGACTTGCGAATTTTTCACCCCAGTATTTGGTCAAATAAAAACGGCTCCCGAGCCCAAATTTGGCTTTCAATTACAAAACATCTCAGTTAAAGATATTGATAAACGGACACTCAGTGCCCGAATCACCGAAACTACGGTAGTGCGGCGATCTCTCTATCCTCAAGCGCTTTTTGCCACATTGGTTAGCCAGAGCCATTATGATGCCATCGACGTCGTAAGCTATCACGAGCTTCAGGATGATTTTTTCTCTTACCGCACCATAAAAGCTCAACTGCTGACATCTGAGTTAGACGAGAATATTCAATTGGTGGCGCTCAATTTGACTTATGGCACCACGCGGTCCCCATTAGTTTTCTCCAGAAATAATATGGCGGCTAAAACGTTCCGTTTTTCAGCCATTATCGACCCTGTAACAAAAAAAATGTCCTGGCCGGTGGAGTATCAATTCACATTATATTTTAACCATCCAGTCGGTGGTGTGATGTTTGTCAGTTCAGCCATCATGAGCACATCCTTAACCGAAATTTTTTTAGACATTGAATCGTTATATAGCCGTTATCATTTCGTTATTGCCACAGAAAAAAAATTCAACTGGGCATGGTATACATCAATATTGGTAAATATCACCTGTACCCATATTGAAAACAAAGAAAACAGTACGTCAAAAAATTTCCACATCACCGAGAAAAAACCGTCAGAAGAATACAGCATCATGCTACCAGATCCTGAATGCTATACTTTTTCGGTAATCAAAGAATATAGCATTAGCGCTAACACTCCCCATATACCAGTAAGGTTAGACCAGCCCACCAGCCAGGATGTCAGCATATCTTCACGACTCTATAAACAAAGAACGCTGAAAATCACCCCAGCTTTTGACTGGGAAAGAATCACACAGGTTCTAGTCAATGTGACTTACTGCTATAACCAATTCGCCATGAACACGTTAAAGGAAGCATTTTATTTCTCTGAAGACCAGTCAGAACCTGCATTATTTAGCGCAGATCAACCCGACCCGACATTACTGTTTATTAATCTCGACATCATGATTATTGATAATTACGGCGATATTGAAAATAAAGAATTCATTACCGATGAAGATCAGATCGATATTACCAACTGACCATGAGGATGTATCATGTTATTATTGAGAGAGAAAACCGCTACGATTAAAAATATCACGTTTTTTTCTGATGATTCAGATGAAAACCAATTTTGGTATTTGCCCGGTGATATTCATATTGCCGTACGTGATGGAAAACCGGTATTTTCATTAATTAAATACACCGGTGATGACACCAACCAACAGGGAGGATACATCAACTTTGAGGTCAATACTGCCGTCGATGAAGGCGAACTCAATACTGCGTTTACCGATTACCTGAATAAACTGAAGATCAAGCCGCAAAATGCCCGTAAAGCGCCAGTACCGTTTAACAACGGTACCGTGAACTTTTTTGTTCTGGATGCACAAAATGCCAATGGCCAGTTGATCAGCGCACAAAGCCCTAGCCTGTTTGGGAATAACACCGCCATTTTAAGTGCCAAACTGACGCCACAACAGGCAGTTATTCTGGAGGCCGCATTTAATCAAGCGCAGGCACCTGCCGCTGTGGCTTACAACCTCACTTATACCGGTATCACCCCGGCATTGAAAGTGGATGTCACCGCAGAATTTGACAGCGTATATAAGGAATTTGGTGCTAAGTTTGGCATTAATATTCCTATTCCGGTCGAGACACCGGCAAGTTTTTGGCTCGGCTTTGACAGCGTGATTAAGAAACTGGAGCAAGATCAAAAACTCGTGATTAAAGTGACCGAAAGTATGCCCGGCGATCAGGCGACCAAAGAAAAAGAGTGGGCATTACAGTTTGTCAAAGAAGAACTACTAAAGATATTTTTCAACGCAACCATTAAACCAAACGCAGAAAGTAATGAGCAGGCAAAATCAGCCAGCGCTTCCATTCTGGAATCATTGATTGGCAGTAAAGATGAAACAGGAAAAGGCGGTCTTTTTCCCTGCGCATCATTGGAATTAAAAGTGGTCAACATTACCGAGCATAAAACCTTATCCTTTAACTACACTTCATCAAAAGCGATTACTCAGGCCGCCGTACCACAAAACTTTATCGGCACCGACACGTTAAAAGCCCAAAAAGATAAACCTTATTTTATTGAAGTAAACGTCAATGATCCGTTCTTTCAGAAAATCGAACTGCAAATCTTCGGCCCTGATGGCTTTGAAGAGTTCGGTATCAAAGCGGCAGCATTTCAAGCCAGCTACAATAACAATGTCTATACCAGTGATGCCTTTACCGAAGACGGTAAAGAATGGCGGAAAAATATTGCCAGAAGCAAAGACAAAAATGAATTACTCGATATTCAAGGCGAGTTTATCTTTAAATCAGCGAGCAGCTCCGGCTGGGAAGGTAACAGCAGCTATCAGTCAAAATTCAAAACCGCTTCTACCACCATCGGTCTCGATCCGAGTAATTTACTCACTTTCAATGAAATTGATATTTTCCTCGACAGCCAGTTCTCCTGGGATAAATACAATCAGGTGCTGGTTGAACTCACTTATCTTGATGACAAAGAACAAAAGAAAACCAAGAGGTTCTCCTTTAATCCCGATAAAACCAAGGCGCAAACCTTCAAGTATCGCTGCCTGACAGAGAAACCCTGGACGGTTCATTATACGATTACCTATCTTGAGGTCGGTGGGCATACCCGGTTGGTCGACGGTACAGATAATCCGCCTGCCATCGTTATTCCGACATGAGCTACGGTAAATAATCATGGTTGAACGCGTTGCGGTGTTACCAGCGGCATTGGACGCCCTGGTAACCACTTTATGCCATCATGTGCCGGATTTAGCAGGCACGCTATTACCCGACATTCACCGTTTTAGCCAGAAACGGATGGCGTCGGGGCTGCTGTCTGCGACATTTAATACCAGTCTATTGGCTTATAACGGTTGTCCACTGGAGTTCACGACATCCAGCATAAAACCGCAAGCTGTGGCTTGCACGTTTGATACTTTTCTCCCGCTATCCACCCAGGCTCGTGATATTGGGGCCTTCAGTGCGGAAAATTACCCATACGCCTCGTCAGACTCATCTGCATCCTGCTTCGCACACATTGCCCGGATACAACGGCCGGATACGCCTACCCAAGCGCTAAAATTTGGCTCATGGTTGGGGCGAAAATATACCGCTGACGGCGTTAAAACCAAGGTTTACTCCGAAGTTCCGCCAAATAATCAAGCATTAATCGCTCTGTATGCCTCCCCGCTAAATCACGCCAATAGCGATTATCCCCTGCATCAGTTAACCGCAGCCGGACTATCGCTGTTGATGATTGGCTATTACCCAGATAACCCTGACACACCAACTGAATATTATTATCAGTGGCACAGCGCAGAAATAACGCTGGCGGACATTGCCAACGTTATGCGGTTATTTGGTACTGAACGTGGGTTTCCTCCGCTGGCCGCGCTGCTCAGGCAGGTATTAGCTAACATGCCTAATCCAGATGAATTCCCCGCCACCACCTATGGTTTCAGCCTGGTCTATAACCATCAACGCCAGTTGGAAAGTTTTAGCCTGTTTACTATGGCGCCGCGCTTTTTAGGCGGCAACGCGCAAGCTGCCCTCAAGATTGGTGAGCTATTGCAGCACGTGGCACAGCCCATGCCGCTGCTACAAGCGTTGCTCAAGGAGAATGTGCCTCTTCAGTTTAATGTCATCGGCTTTACGGTTGACGCACAGGCAAGGTGCGGCGTCAGTTGTACCTTCAGCCCGCAGAACGACCTTTGGCGCGAGGTTGCCCTACCAGACCGTAGCCCGCCGCCGCCGCGCGGCATGTCGCCAGATGCAATCCTCCGACAACAGCAGTCAGAAAACGGGGCATTCCTGTCCAGCGTCAGAACACCCGACGGCCAGTGGCATCTGGATGCCAATGCTTTTGTCACGGCTCAGGTATTAAGGACGCTCGACTACACCGAGCAAACGGCTCCCTATATTGATCGCGCGCTGGATTTTCTCGCTAGTTGTGAAACCCGCCCCGGTCATTTCAGTTTCTGGCCTCGTCACGCTCATCCCTGTTGGATGAACGGCCAGATGATTGACGCCGATATTGATGACACGGCGATAATTACCGAAATGTTATACAAATTTGGCCGTATTTCTCCTGACGCCGTTCGCCTGACGCTGATTGAGATGAATGGCTATCAGCTACAGAAGGTTGATGCCCGACTTACCGAACCGCAGCATCAATGGGCTGAATGTCAAACCTTCCACACTTGGATGAAACAAAATAATGAGATTAGCCAGCTCGACTGCTGTGTTAATACCAATGCGCTCATTTTACTGTATCGTTTTTATGGCGAACAATGCGCAACCCTACCGGCTTATTATCGTATTATCACCATGCTTAATAAAGCCGTCGTCTGGAGCCAAAACGAATATCAGAGAATAACCCAATTAACCCCCTACTACGCTCATCCCGCCGAATGGTTGTCCACACTTGAATATGCCCAAAATATCGGTATCGATACACTATCTGACATTATTACGCCGTTAAAAAAATGGCAGTTTGCCAATGGTGCAGGGGAAATACCACTCTATCGTCGTCACGATGGGCAGTATCTGTGGACCTCATCCTATTTATCAGCGCTGAGGCGTTGTTCTGTTCTCTATGATACGAAGGATACCTATGAACATCTTTCTCAATGATCTGGTCACGCTAAACAAAATTATTCTGGAAAACGCGCAGCAGCAGTTTACCGAAAATGTTAATCTGACCAGAAAATTAAGGGCAACTCTAACGCCATTATCCGATGAATTGATAGCACAGGTCAGTACCGAGAATGTCTCTGGCGAAATACGCTATCAGATTGAAACCATAACAGATGGCATTAGTTGGACGATGGTACTGAGTTTTTTTCTCAACAAAAACATTCAGGAAATGCCTTATGTAGTGCTCAATTTCAATCAGTTTGGCAAATTCAATGAAATGATATTTCAGGACGTGGCACTCAAAGCTGAACGGCAATATCAGGCTCAATTAAAACTAACCCAACTTGAGCAGCGAGATGCGTTATTAAGAGCCTTATCCAACTACGATGCGCAAACCACGCTGGTGATCGCCATCAAATCTGATACCGGCCTGCTGAATACTATTACTGATCCTAAAATATTTTATTTTGCGGAAAATTATTATCCTTATATCTACCGCGGCATTGCGCCACCGAATCCACGTCTTGAATTAATTCTCACACCAATAGAATATCATCAATACTGGTACAACTATTATCAGGATAATATTCGTAAAGATTATCTTTATTATTTACCCGATACGTTTCAACTGGCCAGTAACAGCAATGACAATAATAAACCCATGTTGTCGATCTCCTTTTCTGCACCAGAAGGGGCAACAGAGGTGGCTCAGTTTAATGTGACCTTTGACTATTTCTTGCTACCCAAGGTGGACAGACAACGCATTAGCGACGCCGAAACTACCTTTATCCAATCCCAGCCACAAGGTAAGTTGATCCCTTTTTCCAGTGCGCATAGCCTTAAACTACGGTTGTCATTACCGGCGGGGAAAACCGAAGAAACCAACGCAATAGTAAACCTGCAAAGCGGTATTATTGATTCGTTCACGCTGCCATCGGCGCAGTTTGCAAAAATTTGGGATGCGCTGTTTGATACCACGGCACAGCATCTGTTGCTCAATGGCGAGCTGGAAGTTAAACAGGAAGGCTTTAGCCCTGACAATATCCCGGTACAGCTCAGGATGCCGGTTGCATATAAAAATAATCCCCAGCTGTTTATCGATAATTCCACCCCAGTTGAAATTGTCAAAACGCTGAAGTTTATCAGCAGCCAGGGTGCTTATGATCCCACCGGCCCGAAACCCATAGAACAGATACTAATCAGTATCAACCACCAGACGATAGCACTGAATAGCGAGCAGCCTACCAAAACCTTAGAAGTGAAAGTATCGGCCTTGCAACTCATTCTTAATCCGCAAGAAAAGCTGATCTACCATTATGATGTGCAGATTCATTACCAGGATGGGGCAAGGAAAGAGCTTAGAGATTTAACCTCGACCTTCGAAATTATTTATGTCCCTTGACACTCTCCCAACGACGCTGTGGCATTAAAGTGTCGTTGGGTAATATATTGTGTTTTTATATATAAACTGATGATAGCGGCAGCTATCTAAAAAACCGGCAACGTAACTTTTGCCGATTTCTGACAATGACTGTTTTAATTTGGTCATAAAAAAATCCGGTATGCTGTTAAACAGCATAACCGGACTTTTCGAGTTAACGGCTATTTCATCCGCCCACAATATTTTGTGCTATATCTATCGCAGCTTATTCAACCGTGACTGATTTTGCCAAGTTACGTGGCTGATCCACGTCGGTGCCTTTAATTAGCGCGACATGGTAAGAGAGTAACTGTAGTGGCACGGTATAGAAGATAGGCGCGATAATCTCTTCTACATGTGGTAACTGAATGATTTTCATCCCTTCACTGTCAGTGAAACCGGCATCTTGATCAGCAAACACATACAGCAAACCGCCACGGGCACGCACTTCTTCAATGTTGGATTTCAGTTTTTCCAACAATTCATTATTTGGCGCAACCACGATGACCGGCATATCAGCATCAATCAATGCCAATGGGCCGTGCTTCAACTCACCCGCAGCATAAGCTTCAGCGTGAATATAAGAGATCTCTTTAAGTTTCAGCGCGCCTTCCATCGCAATCGGGTATTGATCACCGCGACCAAGGAACAAGGCATTGTGTTTATCAGAGAAACCTTCAGCCAGCGCTTCAATGGTTTTATCCAGAGACAACATCTGTTCAATACGAGCAGGTAGAGCCTGTAACGCATGAACAATATTCTGCTCCAGACTGGCATCAGCGCCCTTCAGCTTGCCAATACGCCCCACCAGCATCAGTAATACTGTCAACTGAGTGGTAAAGGCTTTCGTTGATGCTACGCCAATCTCAGTACCGGCTTTGGTCATTAACGCTAAATCTGATTCACGCACCAGCGATGAGCCAGCGACGTTACAAATAGCTAGCGACCCCAAATACCCCAACTCTTTTGATAAGCGCAGAGCAGCTAAGGTATCGGCAGTTTCACCTGATTGTGACAAGGTGATCAACAGGCTGTTTGGGCGCACAGCGGATTTGCGGTAACGGAACTCAGACGCAATCTCTACGTCACAAGGCACACCAGCTAATGATTCAAACCAATAACGCGAAACCATGCCTGAGTTATAAGAGGTACCACAGGCAATAATTTGAATATGTTGAACATTTGCCAATAATGCATCCGCTTTAGGGCCAAGTTCAGACAAATCAATTACACCATGATTTAAACGGCCTTCCAGCGTATTTTTAATCGCCATTGGCTGTTCATAAATCTCTTTCTGCATGTAATGGCGGTAAACACCTTTATCACCGGCATCGTACTGCACCTGAGATTCAATTTCAGGGCGCTCAATAGCATTACCCTGCTTATCAAAAATTGCGATGCTACGGCGAGTTACTTCAACCACATCACCTTCTTCCAGGAAGATGAAGCGGCGAGTCACGGGTAATAACGCCAGTTGGTCAGAGGCAATAAAGTTTTCACCTACACCACAACCAATCACTAATGGGCTACCGGAACGCGCAGCCACCAAACGACTTGGGTCACGACTATCCATAACGACAGTGCCGTAAGCGCCACGTAATTGCGGGATAACACGCTTAACCACTTCCAGCAAAGATCCACCTTGCTGTAGCTCCCAGTGCACCAAGTGAGCAATAACTTCAGTATCTGTTTCAGAACTGAAACGGTAGCCACGACCAATCAGTAATTCACGTAAAGGTTCGTGATTCTCAATAATGCCGTTGTGTACCACAGAGATATAGTCAGAAACATGAGGGTGCGCATTGGCTTCCGATGGCTCACCATGGGTAGCCCAACGGGTATGTGCAATCCCGGTGCCACCATGTAAAGCCTGATTTTCGGCAGCATCAGACAGCGCCTGTACTTTACCCACCCGACGTAAACGCGTCATATTACCTTCAGCGTCAACCACTGCTAAACCAGCAGAGTCATAGCCACGGTATTCAAGACGACGTAAACCTTCGATCAGAATCTCAGCGATATCACGTTGCGCTACTGCGCCAACAATTCCACACATCTATTTTATTCCTATGTAAGGTTCTTTTAGAACCTTGTCGATGTCAGTGACCTGATTTTCCGGATTTTCCGGGTTCCCCGAGCCTGTAGAGTTGGGGATTATTATGTTTTGCTCTGTGTTTTCAGCATCAATAGATAAACCAAAAACACAGGGCAAAACATCCCTTCAAAGAATAAACGATATTGAAGGGGCTGTTTTAATATAACCTAAATAATTCGAGTTGCAGGAAGGCAGCAATTGAGCAACAAATTGGTTGTAAACCAATTTGAACAGCGCCTACGCTGGCCCGTAGGGTGAACCTCTAATGAGGCTCATAATCCCCAGAAGCTTACTTATTTTAAGGTCAACGACCAGTAAGTAACTGGGGTGATTGAACGCAGCCAACGCACCATGCAGCTTGAAATATAACGGGTATAGCTTATTTTTTCTTCACCGGACGCTGCCAGCCCTGAACATGGACTTGTTTAACACGGCTAAGCACTAACTCATTTTCCGCAATATCGCGAGTTACGGTAGTTCCCGCAGCGATAGTGGCACCCTTTGCAACAGTGACCGGCGCGACCAATTGAGTATCGGACCCAACAAACACATCATCGCCAATAATAGTTTTAAACTTATTAGCTCCATCATAGTTGCAAGTTATGGTTCCTGCGCCAATATTTACGCCCGAACCAATCTCGGCATCGCCCAAATAGGAAAGATGGCCCGCTTTCGAGCCTTTACCCAAGCGGGTATTTTTGATTTCAACGAAGTTACCAACATGTGCGCCTTCAGCTAATTCAGCACCTGGGCGCAGGCGGGCAAATGGCCCAACAGAGCAGCCAGCATCCAGGCGTGAGTTTTCTAATACGCTGTATGGGCTAATGTCAGAATCATCACCGATCACACAATTTTTCAGTACGCATCCGCTACCAATACGAACCCGATCACCTAAAGTCACATGACCTTCAATGATGACATTGGTATCGATAGTAATATCACGACCATGTGTTAATTCTCCGCGCAAATCAAAGCGCGCGGGATCCAGTAACATCACACCGGCCAATAACAGTTTCTCAGCCTGCTCAGACTGGTATACACGCTCTAGAGCAGCGAGTTGCAGGCGGTTATTTACCCCTTCAACCTCACTCAACCGAGCGGGGTGAACCGCAGCAACCTTCTTACCATCAGCATGTGCCAATGCAATAATATCGGTGATATAAAACTCACCTTGAGCATTATTGTTATCCAGCAGTGATAGCCAGCGCTTTAGATCACGCCCATTAGCAACCAGTATTCCGGTGTTGATTTCATTAATTTCGCGCTGTGCATCACTGGCATCTTTATGCTCAACAATCCCCACCACGTCGCCATTCTCACGCACGATACGGCCATAACCACTTGGGTTATCCAGCTTCACGGTCAACAAGCCAATGCCGCCTTGTGGCTTCGCCGCCAGCAGTCGCTGTAAGGTATCCACAGAGATCAACGGCACATCGCCGTATAGCATCAGCACATCTTCATCGTCAGCAAAGTGCGGTGCGGCTTGTTGCATTGCGTGCCCGGTACCCAACTGTTCAGCTTGTAATACCCAGTTCAAAGAGGGATCGGATAGCGTCTTTTTCAGCAGATCGCCGCCGTGCCCATAAACCAGATGAACGTTTTTTGCACCCAGCTTCATGGCCGCATCAATAACATGCTGAACCATCGGCTTACCTGCCAATGGGTGTAACACCTTAGGAAGGTCGGAATACATGCGTGTTCCCTTACCTGCGGCAAGGATGACTACACTCATTGAGCTGTTAGACATAAGCAACCTGATAACTCCAATTTAATAGACGGAAGTAAACCTGTTTAGCGAAATAATTACTACATATTTCTCAACGAAAAACGTACTCAACCCGCATGGTTAAAGGGTTGTTGCTACTCGTCATGTAACGAAAAAATGGGGCGAAAAGTGTCTGCGATCAGCGACGCTTCCCGTGCTGTTTTTGTCAAAACACATGTACATATTCACGCTATTAACTACTTATTTTACGACAAGAAACAAGAGTTTTCAGAAAGAAACGCTTTGAGTTTAGCTGAGGCTTAACTAAATAGTAGGAAAGCGAATTAAGGGATATAAACAAAAGGCAAGTATCGGTGTTATCTGGTGTATAGGTAAAAAAAAATGCCAATCAGATTTACTGACTGGCATTCTATTTTTTATTTATACCTTCGTACTGGAAGTTGCAGTGGCGTTAGCTTGCTACCTACCTGCAACCCCAATGACCTGAGTATATATAGTAATTTTATAAATCAACGAGTTAACGCAACCCATCAGTATAAAATTACATCGCCTTCCTGGTCAGTTCGATTACGCGTAATTTCGCAATCGCCTTCGCCAATTCAGCGGATGCCTGAGCATAGTCGACGTCGCCGTGGGAGTTGTTGATATGATCTTCGGCTTTACGCTTAGATTCCAGCGCTTTAGCTTCGTCCAGATCAGTTCCGCGAATAGCTGTGTCAGCCAATACGATCACAACGCTCGGTTGCACCTCAAGGATGCCGCCAGAAAGATAAATAAACTCTTCCTCACCGAACTGCTTCACGATACGTATCATGCCAGGCTTAATGGCAGTGAGCAGTGGGGCGTGACCTGGGAAAATCCCAAGTTCGCCTTCACTACCCGTCACCTGAATTTTTTGTACCACGCCAGAGAACATCTTCTTCTCTGCGCTCACAACATCCAGATGGTAAGTCATTGCAGCCATGTCACCCTCCAGTCAACAGCGTTACAGTTTCTTGGCTTTTTCCACTGCTTCTTCAATGGTGCCAACCATGTAGAACGCCTGCTCCGGCAAGTGGTCATAGTCGCCGTTCATGATGCCTTTGAAACCACGAATGGTATCTTTCAGCGAAACGAACTTGCCCGGTGAACCGGTAAAGACTTCTGCCACGAAGAACGGTTGAGACAGGAAGCGCTGAATTTTACGCGCACGGGATACAACCAGTTTGTCATCTTCTGACAACTCGTCCATACCCAAGATTGCGATGATGTCTTTCAGCTCCTGGTAACGTTGCAGAATAGACTGCACGCCACGCGCTACATCGTAGTGCTCCTGACCAACAACCAGCGGATCAAGCTGACGGCTGGTGGAGTCAAGTGGGTCAACCGCAGGGTAAATACCCAAAGAGGCGATTTGACGACTCAAAACGACGGTTGCATCCAAGTGAGCAAAGGTGGTTGCTGGTGATGGGTCAGTCAAGTCATCGGCAGGCACGTAAACGGCCTGAACAGAAGTGATTGAACCCGTCTTGGTGGACGTAATACGTTCCTGCAACACACCCATCTCTTCTGCCAGCGTTGGCTGGTAGCCTACCGCAGATGGCATACGACCCAGCAGTGCGGATACTTCCGTACCGGCCAAGGTATAGCGATAGATGTTATCGATGAACAACAGTACGTCACGACCTTCATCACGGAATTTCTCCGCCATGGTCAGGCCGGTCAGAGCAACGCGCAGACGGTTACCTGGTGGCTCATTCATCTGGCCATATACCAAGGATACTTTGTCCAGAACGTTGGAGTCCGTCATCTCGTGGTAAAAGTCGTTACCCTCACGAGTACGCTCACCCACACCGGCAAATACAGAATAACCTGAGTGCTCGATCGCGATGTTACGAATAAGCTCCATCATGTTTACTGTTTTACCAACACCCGCACCACCAAACAGACCCACTTTACCGCCCTTAGCGAACGGGCAAATCAAGTCCATTACTTTGATACCGGTTTCTAACAAATCTTGTGAGCTGGCAAGCTCTTCGTAAGAAGGCGCTTCACGGTGGATTGCCCAACGCTCTTCTTCACCGATCGGACCTTTCATGTCGATTGGGTCACCCAATACGTTCATGATACGGCCCAGAGTTGATTTACCAACCGGCACTTCAATTGGGTGTTCCAGGTTGATGACTTTCAACCCGCGGCTCAGACCATCGGAAGAGCCCATTGCGATACAACGAACAACACCACCGCCTAGCTGTTGCTGAACTTCCAGCACCAGCTTCTCAGCAGTGCCTTCAACCTCAAGGGCGTTGTACACTTTTGGTACAGCGTCTTGGGGGAATTCGACGTCCACTACGGCGCCGATTACCTGGATAATCTTTCCAGTAGCCATCTTGAATCCTCTACGTAATACGTTTACCCGTCATATTTCAAATTGCTGGGGCGTTGGCTGCTTTTTCTCACCCCAGTTGCTTACTTTATTAGCAAGCGCCAGGGGATTTGCTCAGTTGCCGCCGTTTCGCAATCTGAACTATTTAGGGTAATAACCTGGTTAAACCGCGGAGGCTCCCCCGACGATCTCGGTGAGTTCCTGAGTGATGCTGGCCTGACGAGCCTTGTTGTAAACCAACTGCAGCTCTTTGATCAGACTACCGCCGTTATCGGTGGCGGCTTTCATCGCTACCATTCGCGCGGCCTGCTCGCTGGCCAGGTTTTCAACGACGCCCTGATAAACTTGCGATTCCACATAGCGACGCAGGAGGGTATCCAGCAATGCTTTAGGATCGGGTTCATACAGGTAATCCCAGGATTTCTTCTTCAGCTCACCATCTTCCGCAGGCGGAAGCGGTAGTAGCTGCATGATCCGTGGTTCCTGAGACATCGTATTGATAAACTTGTTATTAACGATATACAGCTTATCCAGACGACCTTCATCATAGGCTTGCAACATCACTTTGACTGGCCCGATAAGCTCTGACAAGGAAGGGTTATCCCCCATGCCAGTAACCTGAGCGACAATCTTGCCACCCACGGAACCAAAGAAAGAAGCTGCTTTTGATCCAATCAGCGCTAAATCACATTCAACGCCTTTTTCAGACCAACCTTTCATCTCAGCCAACAGTCTTTTGAACAGGTTAATGTTCAAACCACCGCACAAGCCACGGTCTGTAGAAACCACCAGATACCCAACGCGCTTAACGTCACGCTCTTCCAGGTACGGATGTTTATATTCCAGATTACCTAACGCAAGGTGACCAATCACACTACGCATAGTTTCTGCATAAGGACGGCTGGCCGCCATGCGTTCCTGCGATTTACGCATTTTGGAGGCGGCGACCATCTCCATGGCTTTGGTGATCTTTTGCGTGTTTTGCACGCTGGCGATCTTGGAACGTATCTCTTTTGCGCCGGCCATTTCTGCTTCTCCTCATTACCAGACGGCCTGCTTTTCTAATGAAAAGCAAGGCCGCATAGCGTTACCAGGACTGGGTTGCCTTAAATGTATCAAGGATGCCTTTCAGCTTGCCCTCGATCTCATCGTTGTACGCGCCAGTTTGGTTGATTTGTTGCAGAAGCTCGGCATGCTCACGGTCAGCAAACGCTAACAGCGCAGCTTCAAAGCTACCTACCTTCGCCAACTCAACATCACCCAGATAACCACGTTCAGCTGCGAACAGAACCAGAGATTGCTGCGCAACAGACATCGGTGCGTATTGTTTCTGTTTCAGAAGCTCGGTCACTTTCTGACCGTGGCTCAGCTGTTTACGTGTTGCATCATCCAAATCGGATGCGAACTGGGAGAACGCAGCAAGTTCACGATACTGTGCCAGAGCAGTACGAATACCACCGGACAGTTTTTTCATGATCTTGGTTTGCGCTGCACCACCCACACGAGATACGGAGATACCTGGGTTAACCGCAGGACGAATACCGGCGTTAAACAGGCTGGATTCCAGGAAGATCTGACCATCGGTAATCGAAATTACGTTAGTCGGAACGAACGCGGAAACGTCCCCTGCTTGAGTTTCAATGATTGGCAATGCGGTCAAAGAACCGGTTTTACCTTTCACTTCACCCTTGGTAAAGGCTTCAACGTAGTCGGCGTTAACACGCGCAGCACGCTCCAGCAAACGGGAGTGGAGGTAGAATACGTCGCCAGGGTAAGCTTCACGACCTGGTGGACGACGGAGCAGCAAGGAGATTTGACGATATGCAACAGCCTGTTTAGACAGGTCATCATAAATAATCAGCGCATCTTCACCGCGGTCGCGGAAATATTCACCCATAGCACAACCGGAGTAAGGTGCCAGGTACTGCAATGCTGCAGATTCTGAGGCGGTAGCTACAACCACAATGGTATTAGCCAAAGCGCCATGCTCTTCCAGTTTACGCACTACGTTAGCAACAGTAGAGGCTTTCTGGCCGATAGCAACATACACACATTTGATGCCGGAATCGCGTTGGTTGATGATCGCATCAATCGCCAAAGCAGTTTTACCTGTCTGACGGTCACCGATGATCAATTCACGCTGGCCACGACCAATTGGGATCATGGCATCCACTGACTTATAGCCCGTCTGAACAGGCTCATCAACGGATTGACGTTCGATAACGCCAGGTGCGATAGCTTCAACAGCTGAGAAGCCGTCGTTTTCTACCGGACCTTTACCATCAATAGGTTCACCCAGAGTATTGACGACGCGACCCAACAGGCCACGACCGACGGGAACTTCCAGGATACGGCCAGTACATTTAACCTTCATGCCTTCGGCAAGATCGGCGTACGGACCCATAACTACAGCACCTACGGAGTCGCGCTCCAGGTTCAGTGCGATTGCGTAACGGTTGCCTGGCAGTGCGATCATCTCGCCCTGCATAACATCGGCTAAGCCGTGTACGCGAATGATCCCGTCACTAACGGAAACAATAGTACCTTCATTGTGAGCTTCGCTCACCACATTGAACTGAGCAATGCGCTGCTTGATCAGTTCGCTGATTTCGGTGGAATTCAGTTGCATATGCTCCAGTCCCCTTAAGACTGCAAGACGTCCGCCAGGCGTTCTAGACGACCGCGAACGCTGCCATCTATCACCATATCGCCTGCACGTATTACTACGCCGGCCATTACGGACTTATCGATTTTGCAATTCAGCTTAACTTTGCGTGATAGACGTTTTTCCATCGCAGCAGCAATTTTAGCTAGCTGTTCGTCTTTCAGTGGGCTCGCAGAGCTCACTTCGACGTCGACGGTCGACTCCAGCGAGGCACGCAGTTGAATAAACTGCTGTAGCACCTCAGGAAGAACCAGTAAACGGCCATTCTCCGCCATAACTCGAATGAAGTTCTGTGCGGGTTCATCGAGCTGATCACCACAGACTGCAATAAACGTCTTAGACATTGTTTCAGGTGCTACAGCACCGGAAAGCAATTCAGCGATCTGTTCATTGCGCGTCACTTGGGCAGTAAACGCTAGCATATCCTGCCAACGATCAACCGCCTGGTGCTCAACAGCAAAGTCAAAAGCTGCTTTGGCGTAGGGGCGAGCTACAGTTACAAATTCAGACATCAGCCCCTCCCTCCTTACAGTTCAGCGACCAGTTTATCAACGATGTCGCTGTTAGCAGCTTCATCCACGGAACGTTCGATGATCTTCTCGGCGCCAGCTATAGCCAACATCGCGACTTGCTTACGCAACTCTTCACGAGCACGCTTACGTTCGGCGTCGATCTCTGCCTGCGCTTGCGCCACGATTTTGTTACGTTCCTGTTCGGCTTCAGTTTTAGCTTCATCAAGGATCTGAGCTTTGCGTTTACTTGCCTGCTCAATGATCACCTGTGCTTCTGCTTTAGCCTTCTTCAGTTGGTCGGTCGCATTGGCTTGCGCTAAGTCCAAATCTTTTTTGGCACGCTCTGCAGAAGAGAGACCGTCAGCAATTTCTTTTTGACGCTTCTCGATGGCAGCCATAATTGGCGGCCATATATACTTCATACAAAACAGGACAAACAGGACAAACGCGATGGCCTGGCCGAGGATTGTTGCGTTAAGATTCACAGCACAATGCCTCTTTAAAAGTTAATAGTTTGGTGTAGTTCACGGTAGAGAAAACTCTACTTACGCGACAGCAAACATCACGTACAGACCCAGACCAACAGCGATCATAGGGATGGCGTCAACCAGACCCATGACGATAAAGAACTGTGTACGCAGCAGAGGAATCAGGTCAGGCTGACGTGCAGCGCCTTCCAAAAATTTACCACCCAGGATGCCGATACCGATCGCAGCACCGATTGCCGCTAAACCCATCATTATAGCGGCAGCCATGTACAGCAGATCCATATTCAGGTTTTCCATGACAGTCTCCAGTTATTTCAGTTAAACGTAGTAATGTTATAAGAAAATCAGTGCTCTTCGGACGCCATCGACAGATAGACAATCGTTAGAACCATGAAGATAAAGGCTTGTAACGTAATAATCAGTATGTGGAAGATAGCCCAAGGTAAACTGAGCATCCACTGTGACCACCACGGCAACAGACCCGCAATAAGGATGAAGATCAACTCACCCGCATACATGTTGCCGAACAGTCGCAAACCGAGTGAAACGGGTTTGGACAGCAGGCTGACACCTTCCAGAATTAAGTTAACTGGAATAAATATCGGGTGATTGAACGGCTGCATCGTGAGTTCTTTTACGAAGCCGCCTACACCTTTCATTTTGATGCTATAGAACAGAATCAGGATGAAGACACCCAATGCCATGGACAAGGTAATACTCACGTCCGCAGTAGGTACCACGCGCAATGCAGGTAACCCAAAGACATGTTCACCGATGTAAGGCAGTAAATCGATTGGCAGTAAGTCCATCATGTTCATCAATAAAACCCAAACAAACACGGTCAGGGCTAATGGTGCTATGACTTTACTTTTGCCGTGGTACATATCCCGCACGCTGTTATCGACAAAACCGATAATTAACTCAACAGCAGTCTGCAATTTGCCAGGCACGCCACTGGTGGCACCTGCCGCAACTTTGCGGAACACAAACAGAAAAGCTAACCCCAGCACGACAGAGAAGAACAAAGAGTCAATGTTCAACGTCCAGAACGTTGCAGGGCCAGGTGAGTGGGGATTGACCAACTCAAAGGTACGCAGGTCCAACTGAAGGTTATTCAGGTGGTGACCTATGTAGTCCCTTGGAGTAGAGATTTCTCCTGATGCAGACATGATGCCTCTTACCCTTTTTGTAGTTAAATACGATAACGGTTAAGTACGGTAGCCGCTAATCACAGCCGGTGCCAATATCTGCACAATCAGCACCGCCAAATAGGTTAAACCGAGTGGCGCAAACGCTGCTTTAAACAGCCCCAAAGCCACAATCAGCAAAATTATCGTTACGATAACTTTTAACCCTTCGCCAATGGCAAACGACCACGCAACACGACCTGGAGCTGCTGTTTTTGCCTGATGGCGGCAAGCAAACAACATAAACATGGCGCTGGGCAACCAAGCCGCCAATCCTCCTGCCAGAGCAGAAGCACTCCATTCCAGGCTTTTAAAGCCAAAAGCAGCACTGAGAACAACAAAAGTCATTAACTGCAAAAACAGCAGCTTTCGTGCGATTTTCCCACTGTAAAGGGATACAGGCATGACGTTTGTTCTCTCCGAACCACACTAAGGGTATGCTGAGTGAGGTATAAAACTGCCTTTTACCCCATTGAGTCAAGCAGCAAAAAACGAGCAAATTATACGGGCCACTCAAACGAATTCAATCGATAAGTAGCGAAAAGGTGAACAATTATTTAAATTTTCTTCTTTCGGACTATTTTCACAAGAAAAGCCTCGGAATAAAGCCCCCATTTAATTGTCTGACGATTCCAACCATTATCAATAAAGCGTGCAACTGATCACAAAACTTAAAACAAACTGATTTATATCCCATAAAGCTTCTGTTTGTCTTTAACGAAAAGAGCCATTAA
>NZ_JAZGQE010000085.1:0-19438 GCF_048593885.1 Yersinia sp. 1252 StPb PI
CCATAGCTAAAAGCTCATTTCCTATAGGTTAGAAACAATATACCACTTAAAATTTGGCTTAAGTTGTAGTTCTGGTGGTGATATTACCTCAAGTAACTATCTATGGCGGTACTGGTAACACAGCCTTATTTATACCGTTGGTATCTCACTCTTATCCATTCGCACCAACATAATCCCTGCACGTAATCCAAGGGCTACCTGAGGGTTTGGAAACAAGATCCACTCATCTTCATGTTTAACACGGTAATACTCACCGGATTGCTCCGCCAACAGTGTACCTTGGTTAAAACGAGTAAAATTAACCGTATCATTGTCAACCCACAGTTTAAAATCAGGATGTTGTTTTAGCAGTGATTTCACCACCCGATAAAACACCATTCCTCCGGAGGGTTGTACAGGCAATGGTTCCCCACTAACTAATGAACGCAATCCACCGGCTATATGAGTAAATTCAGCCAGCTGATTTGCACCAAATGGTAGCGCTTTTCCCAACTCAAGCGTACAACTTGCGGCCAGGCAGTGCTCACTACTAAAATGAGCAAAAGTCCCCCCTGCCGAGGTATGCATCACTAATGCATCCAGTTGAATATCTTGTAACCACCGTAGCATTACTGCGCTATACGGTGTTGTTTGATAAGGCAACAATCCAAATCGAGTATGATGAGATTCGCGAATTGCCGTGTGTAAATCGTAATGCTGTCGCGTCAGTTGGCTCTCTGCTCGGAAAAACGCCGACACAGCTTGCTCAATAATTTCAACCCGTCGGGTTTCATTGCTTGGCGGATAACGCCGGTGTCGCCCGCCAAACATACGGTTGATATCTGCTGAGAGGAAACGTTTGCCGGCGCTTATCGCCGCTGGATTGCCAAATATGACTAACAAACGGACGGCCAGCGTTAATTCACCCGCTAACAGATCTGACACCAATTGATTCAAAATCTCAATCGGGGCCGTTTCATTTCCGTGGATACCGGCAGATAACACCACTGACTGGGTGTAATTGCCAGAAGGTGTCAACATCAATATCCCTTCATCGAGCCATTGCCACTCGATACTCTGCGTCGCGCCACGGATCGGTTCTGGCGGATGGCCCGAGAGTGTTATCGCCAGGAAATCTAGCATCATCGTTCCTTCTAATTCTGCTGGAACGGATATACCGAGCCAATATTAAGTATCCGTGTCAATTCATCCAATGCCTGCCGCCCTTCTTGTAATAACTGCGGATCAGCCAAGTCTTTAAATTGCAAATGATCACGATAATGTTGGTCGACCCAATTATTCAGCGTCACAAACAGCGCCGGTGTCATCATTACTCGACTATTAACAGCTTGTAACTCTGTATCGGTCAAGGCAACACGCAAGCGTAAGCAAGCAGGGCCGCCCCCATTACGCATGCTCTCGCGTAAATCGAATACTTTGACACTGTCAATCGGACCACCGCTATTGATCAATTCCGACAGATATCGCCACACGAACGGGTTTTCTTGTGCCTCCTGCGGAATAACCAACAACATTTTACCATCCGGTTTACTTAATAACTGGCTGTTAAACAGATAGCTTGATACTGCATCAGCAACCGACACCTGCGCGTCAGGGACCGCTATACTGATCAACTGTTGTTCAATGCTACCCATTTTACGGCGAATCTCATCCATAGCTTGAATGCCAGGGACGAATGCATGCTGATGATGGAATAACACATTCTGATTGCTGACAGCGATGACATCATTGTGAAAAACCCCTTGGTCGATCACTGCGGGGTTCTGTTGCACAAAAACAGTTCGGTCTGGTGCCAGTTGATGCAGTCGAGCCACTGCTTCGCTGGCCTCTCGCGTTTGGCGAGCAGGGTATCGGCTAGGGTTTACTCCGTTTTCTAGTGCGTTGCGGCCATAAACAAAGACCTGAACCGCTGGCAAGCCGTATTCTCCCCCCAGACGATTATGATTAGCCGCACCTTCATCACCAAACAATTCCACAGCAGGTAGTGCATCGTGATGAACAAAGTGACGATGGTTATTAAACACCCTTTTGAGTAAAGCCGACGTGGTTTCAGCCTCAATTGCACGGTGAAATTTGTTATTTAAATTGGCCACAGTAAAATGAACTCGCCCATCCGCGCTATCCGCAGCAGGTGATACCGTCGCCGCATTCGCCGTCCACATTGATGATGCGGAACTTACCGCAGATAATAGACGTGGGGATTTACGTGCCACTTCACTCAATACTTGTTCATCTGAACCACTAAAGCCCAACTGACGCAAAACGCCTATGGCTGGTCGCTCCTGTGGTGGCAAAATACCTTGTTTATAACCTAAATCGGCTAATGCTTTCATTTTCAGCAACCCCTGCCGCGCAGCCAGGCGAGGGTTGGAAATACTGTTTTGATGCGCAGTAGAGGCTTCATTACCAAATGACAATCCAGCATAGTGATGTGTCAGCCCAACCAATCCATCAAAATTAACCTCATATCCTGCCATCGTATTCTCCATTCATGGCTCAATGGCTATCGGGCAAATCGAAAGAGATACCCGGTGACAATGTTGCTGGTAGCGTCAAACTTTCGCTTTCGAGTGATGCCATTGGCCAGGCACAATAGTCGGCCGCATAGAAGGCACTTGGTCGATGATTACCTGATGCCCCAACCCCGCCAAAGGGTGCAGCACTTGATGCGCCGGTCAAGGGTTTGTTCCAGTTAACAATACCGGCTCGGGCTTCCAATAACAGTTGTTCAAATTGTTGCCGGTCCTCAGAAACCAGACCTATCGCCAAACCGAACCTGGTTTGATTAGCAATGTGTAATGCTTGCGTAAAATCGCCATAGCGAATAACGCTGACCAGGGGGCCAAAATACTCTTCGTCAGGGACATTGATACCAGTAATATCAATGATCCCCGGCGTCAGCACTGCACTTTGGCTGTCTGGGCGGGTCATGGCTAATAATGGCTTGCCACCTAAATCCAGTAAATGTTGTTGCGCTGCCAGCATTTTTTCTGCTGCTTGTGATGAAATCACCGCGCCCATAAAGGGTGCTGGCTGCATATCCCAGCGCCCGATACGCAGGGCTTTGGCAATAGCGACAAAACGCTGTAAAAATGCATCGCCTTCAGCGCCAGATTTAACCAGTAGACGGCGCGAACAAGTACAGCGTTGACCGGCTGAGATAAAAGCCGACTGAATAGCAAGATTTACTGCCGCATCACAGTCTACTATCTGCTCAACAATCAATGCATTATTGCCACCCATTTCCAGTGCCAGAATTTTTTCCGGTTGGCCGGCCAGTTGGCGATGCAAGTGATAACCGGTATTGGCGCTGCCGGTAAACAACAAACCATCAATATCATGTTGCGCAGCAAGGGCTTCACCTGTTTCACGCCCACCTTGTACTAAGTTTAATACCCCGTCAGGTATACCTGCCTGCTGCCACAATTTGACGGTTTCTTCTGCCGTCTTTGGTGTTAGCTCACTGGGTTTAAATACCACCGTGTTACCTGCCAGCAATGCAGGAACGATATGCCCATTAGGGAGATGCCCTGGGAAGTTGTAAGGGCCAAATACTGCTAATACACCATGAGGACGGTGTCGTAACACGGACATACCATCAGCCATCGGTGTTTGGCTACTCCCGGTTCGGCTTTGATAGGCTTGCAACGAGATAGCCACTTTGCCAATCATTGCTTGCACCTCTGTCAGTGTTTCCCAGAGTGGCTTACTGGTTTCCAAACTGATAGTGCAGGCCAGTTGCTGTTTATACTGCTCAAGTAATGCCGCAAAACGCTGTATCACCGCGACCCGCTGTTCCAGCGGTGTACGCGCCCAGGCAGGGAAAGCCTGCCGTGCCGCACGACAAGCCATTGCGACATCATGGCTGTCTGCGGCGCGCGCCTGCCACAATAATTGCCTATCTATGGGGTCAAGTTTGTCGAAATGCGCGCCGTTACCAGTGCGCCATTCCCCTTGCATAAACAGTGCTGGGTGAGTCATTTTTTAGTCTCCGGGGCAAAAAGGCTGACTATCCGAACCGTATCACCGGCTATGACACCCAGCGCTGCCGCATTTTTAGTCGTTAAATGCAGTAGCTCGTCTGAAAGATGAGTAGTAATCAATATTGAGCGGAAATATTGATAGCTGTCATTAGCCACTAAATAGGCAGTGCCACTCGGGTCAATATCGATGTCATCAATAACCACGATTCGCTTACTGCTGTCGCGCACCGCCCGCACTTCATCGGTGTTGGCCTCCAGTGTTGGGCCGCCATCAAAGATATCCACATATCCCTGATATTGCAGGCCTTCGGTTTCCAGCACTGCACGTGCGGGAGCCGTATGTGGATGGACCTGCCCGATGACTGCCCGCGCCTCTTCTGCCAGAAAATCCACATATAACGGGTGTTTTGGCATTAATTCAGCAATAAACGCTTTCTGCCCGGTACCACTGAGATAATCAGCTTTAGCAAATTCAATGGCAAAGAAGTGCCGCCCCACATTTTCCCAAAATGGCGAACGCCCCTGTTCATCGGTATAGCCTCGCATTTCCGCAATCACTTTGCGGGAGAAATACTGGCGGAATGCGGCAATGAAGAGAAAACGTACTTTTGATAAGAAGGGGCCATTTTTGTCTTTACGGTATTCAGGATCGAGAAACAAGGTACAGAGTTCGCTATACCCAGTGTGATCATTGCTTAAAAATAGGGTCGGTACCGATTTGTACACATTGAGTGTTTTGGATGCATGAACCAACGTGCCGACACGGAAGTTATACCAAGGGTCATGCAAACCAACAGCCACCTCAATAGCACTAACGCCCACCACTTTTTCTCGCTCACTGTCTTCCAGAACAAACAGATAGCCCTGTTCACCCGCAGCCAAAGAACCTTGCCAGGTATTTAACGCGCGCTCAATTCGAGCGGCGAGGTGTTGTTCATTTTGTGGCAGTGAAGTCATGCCGACGCCAGTTTTACCTGCCAATTCAAGGATATCGGCCAGATCACGGCGTTCTACCGGGCGAACTATCATCATAGTCAAGGTCCCTTGCTTACTGCATCAATGTTATGACTTAACCTGTCGACAAACCTGTTCAATACCCATGGCAAGCCGGGCTAAGCCCTCTTTAATATCCTGTTGAGAAATAATCAGGGACGGAGCAAAACGCACCACATTCGGACCCGCAATCAAAGCAATAAGCCCGTACTGTGCGGCAGCCTGAACAATCTCTTTGGCCTTCTCGTCATAATCCTTGTGAAGCACACAGCCAATCAGCAAACCGCGCCCACGGATTTCAGAAAAGACTTTGTGGCGGGCGTTTATTTCAGCCAATCCAGCCAAGAACCACTGATGCCTCTCTTTTACGCCTGCGAGGAGTTCTGGTGTGTTGATAAGAGACAAAACAGTACCCGCCACGGCACAAGCCAGTGGATTACCGCCGTAGGTAGTACCATGACTGCCGACATTAAGTGCGCTGGCATATTTGGTCGTCGTTAACATTGCCGCAATCGGGAAGCCGCCCCCAAGTGCTTTGGCACTGGTCAGCACATCAGGCGTTACACCGTAATGCATGTAGGCATAGAGTTCTCCGGTACGGCCAACCCCGGTTTGTACTTCATCAAAAATAAGTAATGCGTTATGACGATCACACAAAGCCCGCAAGCCATGTAGGAACTCGCTATCAGCGGGTAGCACACCACCTTCGCCCTGAATCGGTTCCACAATGACAGCACAGGTTCGGTCATTAATCAGTTCCTCAGCCGAGGCGATATCATTGAAAATACCGTGGCTGATCCCCCCCGGTAGCGGAGCAAAGTCTTGCGAATACTTCGGCTGCCCGCCCGCAGAAACGGTAAATAGCGTCCGGCCATGAAATGCATTCCTGAATGCCACAATCTGGTTCTTTTCGCCGGCAAGCCCTGGCTTATTACCGAAATTATTCAACGCATATTTACGGGCCAGTTTCAGTGCCGCTTCATTGGCTTCAGCCCCAGAGTTACAAAAGAAAACTTTCTCGGCAAAAGTGGCATCAATCAATTGTTTTGCCAGGCGCAGTACCGGCTCATTGGTATAGCCGTTACCCAAGTGCCATACTTTTTCTGCCTGCTCAATCAGTGCCGCTTTTACTGCCGGATGCCCATGTCCCAAGGCATTTACGGCGATACCACCAGCAAAATCGATATAAGATTTGCCCTGCTGATCCCACAGTGTCGCCCCTTCCCCTCGCACGATAATAAAATCTGCTGGTGCATAGGTTGGCACGATCCATTCATCAAAAGACTGTCGGGTAACGGGGATTGGGTGTTCCATAGTGGCCTCTTTGATCAGCGTAAATATGGGGTTGAGAGACTCATCGTTTGAGAGCACCATGCCTCAACAAAAATCTCTTATTCTGTTAACAATAAAAAATGAAATATATTCACCTGATATAAAGTGTACAGCAGCTTTCATGCCACACCAGATCCAATGTGAATAAATTGTACAAATTCCATTAAAACAATAATTTAAAATGCATAAGTATGCACATTGGTCGCATTCATACTGCATTTTGATTGATAAATAAGCCAGCCATGCTGGTTTGAGTAGAAATTATATGCATTTGACATCAATTTTGATTTTTGCTCTGTCAGATCACATTATGGCAACACAAAAATAACAACTAAGCTTTCCAACGCCCTATAAATGGGCAGTGCATGCATCAATTAAGTGCATTTCTTCTGCTAACAAAGCAGGCGATACGAAAGGAATTGCACCGTTTATGCATAATGGAATGAGGGATATTGCAGAAATAGCGGCAGAAGATAATGCTGTTATGGCTCCATTTTCTGGAGCCAGGTAAATATACTCATAGCGGAAATTAGATGGTTATCGACGCGAGCGGCTATTATCTGTGGCGCTGGTGAGTTGATTAATCAGTTGCGCCAGTATGCGGATGGCTTGTTCGCTCTGTTCCGACCAGGCAAACGAAGCATTCAGGCGGAAACAGTTTTCAAACTGACTGCCTGTGGTAAACATTCTCCCCGGCGCGATGCTAACCCCCTGCGCCAACGCCCGCCGATATAACTCACTGGCATTAAACGGCGGTTCTAACTCCAGCCAAAGGAAATATCCCCCCGCAGGATGGCTGATTTTGACATTTTTAGGAAAATGCTCAATAACCGCCTGATGCAGCGTATTGAGCCGCTGTTCCATTAAGCGGCGCAGGCGGCGCAGATGAGTGTCATATCCCCCCTGACTGAGATAATCTGCAATCGCCAACTGAGTCGGCACACTGGCCGAAACCGTACTCATCAATTGTAAGTGCTGAATTCGCTGCGCATGTTCCCCTGCTGCGACCCAACCGACACGGAATCCCGGCGCCAGACATTTAGAAAACGATGAGCAATGCAGAATTTGCCGATGCTGATCGAGTGCTTTGGCTGGCAACGGCCGCTCCGCACCAAAGTACAACTCACCATAAACATCATCTTCAATCAACGAGATATTATTCTGCTGTAGCAGGGCTACGAGCCGTTCTTTCTGCGGCCAGGACATCGTGCAACCTAATGGATTTTGAAAATGTGTCATCAGCCAACAAGCTTTGATAGGGTATTGGTTGATCACCTGTTCGAGCGCATCGAGGTCCATACCCTGTTGCGGGTGGGTGGTAATGGCAATCGCTTTTAGCCGCAAACGCTCGATCGCCTGTAATGCACCATAAAATGCGGGTGACTCAATCACTACCCAATCTCCGGGCTGCGTAACCGCCTGTAAACTCAGGCTTAGTGATTCCATCGCGCCCGCAGTGATAACAATTTCTTCGGGGGAGACATTCATTCCACTGGCGGCATAACGCTGAGCTATATTGCGCCGCAAACTTTCGTTACCCGGTGGTAAGTTAGTCACAGAGCTTTGTGGTGATATCTTACGTGCGACGCTGGCCAGCGCCCGTGATAATCGGGGTTGTAACAATAAACTCGGATCGGGAAATGCCGAGCCAAATGGCATTATTGCTGGGTCTTTCCCTGCCTGTAGTACATCAAAAATAAAGGCATTAATGTCTACCTGTTCATCCAGATGCAGTTTTTCCCCTCGCTGTGGCTGGGGTAATTGTGTCGGCCGTGAAGCAACATAATATCCCGACTGCGGCCGGGCCACGATCCAACCTTGGCTTTCTAATAGCTGATAGGACTGCACTACAGTCATCAGGCTTAATCCTGATTGTTTACAACTTTCCCGCAATGAAGGCAGCTTGTCACCCGCCAGCCAGACCTTGGATTGTATTTGTGCCCGGATTTGCTGAGCTAACTGTTCATATCGAGTCATAAGCCAACTGTTATAGGTAATATTGAATTAATTGTCACTATTATAGCCACTTTAACTTATGGTTAACTAACTGCCAAGTTTACTCCGCCAAATAATCGCCTGTTGTCACTACCTGTTATCGGGATAACTAATACCGGCGTGATTCATTTTATAGATTAATGAGGCAGTACCATGTTTGCAGCGAGGTCACTATGTTTGGCTTAACCGCTCTAGAATTGGCCAGAATCCAATTCGCTTTTACCATCTCATTCCATATCATCTTTCCAGCCATCACTATTGGGTTGGCCAGTTTTCTTGCGGTGTTAGAAGGTTTATGGTTAAAAACCAAAAATGAGGATTACCGCGACCTCTATCATTTCTGGTCAAAAATATTTGCCGTTAACTTTGGTATGGGTGTGGTATCCGGTTTGGTCATGGCCTATCAATTCGGCACTAACTGGAGCTTTTTTTCAGAATTTGCGGGCAGTATCACCGGCCCGTTGCTGACATATGAAGTACTGACCGCGTTCTTCCTTGAAGCCGGTTTCCTCGGGGTGATGCTTTTTGGTTGGAACCGCGTTGGGCCGGGTTTGCATTTCTTTGCAACCTGCATGGTGGCATTAGGCACGTTGATGTCTACCTTCTGGATACTCGCCTCCAATAGCTGGATGCAAACCCCCCAAGGCTTTGAAGTTATTAATGGGCAAGTGGTGCCTGTCGATTGGTTGAAAGTGATATTCAATCCATCCTTCCCCTATCGGTTACTGCATATGTCCACGGCTGCTTTCCTTGCATCGGCATTCTTTGTCGGCGCCTCTGCCGCCTGGCACTTACTGCGTAAACGGGATACACCCGCGATGCGGAAAATGCTGTCAATGGCAATGTGGATGGCGTTGATCGTTGCCCCACTACAGGCAGTTATTGGCGATGCCCATGGCTTGAATACTCTGGAATATCAACCGGCTAAGATTGCGGCGATTGAAGGGCACTGGGAAAACAAGCCCGGAGAACCCACGCCACTCATTCTGTTTGGTTGGCCAGACATGAAGCAGGAGAAAACCCATTTTGCGCTGGAAATTCCTTATTTAGGCAGCTTGATCCTCACTCACAGCTTAGAAAAACAGATCCCAGCGTTGAAATCTTTCCCAGTGGAAGATCGTCCTAACTCAACCATTGTCTTCTGGTCCTTCCGCATTATGGTCGGATTAGGCATGTTGATGATCTTGGCCGGTATCTGGAGTTTATGGCTACGCTGGCGTGGCAGCTTATACCAATCGCGCCCTTTCCTCTATTTTGTGCTGTGGATGGGACCGTCGGGTTTAATTGCTATTCTGGCCGGTTGGTTCACCACCGAAGTCGGCCGCCAACCGTGGATAGTCTACGGTTTGCAACGCACCAGTGATGCGGTTTCATCTCATGGCGAAATGCATATGAGTATCAGCCTGCTGGTCTTTATTGTGGTTTATGGTTCGGTATTTGGGGTTGGTTACGCTTACATGATGCGGCTTATCCGTAAGGGGCCAAAAGCGCATGAAGGTACTCAGCAACAACCCGGCGGACCCGGTCAGTCGAATACGCCATCACGGCCTCTGTCGGCAGTAAGCGAATCATTTAGTTCTGACAACCACCAAAGCAGGAGCTAATTATGGGTATCGATCTTCCACTGATTTGGTTTGTCATTATCGTTTTCAGTACCATGATGTATGTGGTTATGGATGGTTTTGATTTGGGTATCGGGATCCTGTTTCCACTGGTAAAACACAGCCGTGACCGGGACTTGATGATGAACAGCGTCGCCCCCGTGTGGGATGGTAACGAAACCTGGCTGGTTCTTGGGGGGGCAGCCTTATTAGGTGCTTTCCCGTTGGCATATGCAGTTATTCTGGATGCACTGGCAATTCCTCTTACCCTAATGTTATTGGGTTTGATCTTCCGTGGCGTAGCCTTCGAATTTCGCTTTAAAGCCAGCGCTGAAAAACAGCATATCTGGGATAAAGCCTTTATCGGTGGGTCATTGATTGCCACCTTTACTCAGGGCATAGTGGTCGGTGCTTTTATTCACGGCTTCCCGGTAACGGGGCGGAGTTATAGTGGCGGCCCATTTGACTGGTTGACACCTTTTGCTCTGTTTTGCGGCTTCGGTCTGGTTATAGCCTATGCACTACTCGGCTGTACCTGGCTCATTATGAAAACCGAAGGACAGGTGCAACAGGTCATGCATAAGCTAGCCACACCACTGACATGTATAATGCTGCTCGTTATTGCCATCATTAGCCTGTGGACACCGCTTGCACATCCACAAATTGCGGCACGCTGGTTTACGCTACCCAATCTGTTTTTGTTCTTACCGGTGCCATTATTGGTAGCACTGGCTAGTTGGGCGTTACTGCGCTCAGTTAAACGGGGTGGGCATTATGCTCCCTTCCTATTGACGTTATTGCTGGTGTTCCTTGGCTATAGCGGTTTGGGTATTAGCATTTGGCCTTATCTTATTCCGCCATCCATTACTTTGTGGCAAGCGGCAGCTCCGCCGCAAAGTCTGGGTTTTATGCTGGTCGGCGCACTCTTTATTATTCCTATTATTTTGGTTTACACCTTCTGGAGCTACTACGTATTCCGCGGGAAAATCCATCACGATCAAGGTTACCACTAAGTACCAAGTGGATAATGACAATCATGGGCTAGTTCGCTGGCCCTGATATGTTCTTATTGTGAATATTAGAATTTGTATGCATGAGACTTATATGTCTGAAAATAACACGATAAAATCACAAACGACCCTTCAGCCAACTAAACAGCTAAAATCGCCTTGGTGGAAGAAGATCGGCTGGATGTTACTTATTTGGTGCGGTAGCGTACTGGCTTTATTCGCAGTTTCGATGTTGTTTCGTATGATGATGACTGCGGCCGGCATGAAGTCCCATTAACGCCCACATGACACGATGAACATACGGCAAGGTTGCCACGTTTATTGGTCAAAGGAATATTATGTTATGAAACGTTACCTCATCCCCTTGGTTAATCAGATAGCTTTACTGATGATGCTACTGGGTTTACTGGGCCTTGCCGGTATGACTATCTCGTCATGGATGGCGCAAAGTATTCAGGGTAACGCGCATGCCATCAACAAAGCAGGCTCGCTACGCATGCAAAGCTACCGGCTGCTTTCAATGGTACCGTTGAATAATGGTGATTTGCCCTACCTGGTTGCACTCGAGCAGGATAAAACCAGTAGCGATTTACAACATGCGTTACAGCGAGAAGGGTTAACCAGCCAATATCAACAAATAGAGCGTTACTGGCAAACCACGCTAAAACCACAGTTACTACAAGCTAAACATCCCGATGACGTTGCCGCCAACGTGGCAGACTTTGTCCACCAGCTAGATGCTCTGGTATTAGCCATTGACCATAAAACTGAACAACGCTTGTTATTGGTTACCATGATTCAACTGGTGTTCATTGTTCTGACAATGAGTTTACTATTGGCCACTATCTATTATTTGCGCCGCCGCATACTGCGTCCATGGCTGCAATTAATCTCCATGGCGAATGCCATTGGTCGCGGTGATTTCAGCAAACGCTATACGCTGTCTTATCAACGAGATGAAATGGGGATGCTGGGTACCGCATTGAATCGAATGTCGCAGGAACTTTCGTTGATATACAGTGACCTGGAGCAACGAGTTACTCAAAAAACCGCTGATTTACAACAAAAAAATCAAGTATTAGCCTTTCTATATCATAGTAGCCGTCAATTACATACCCACCAACCATTAAGCGAGCGCTTAGTTCCAATTATCGAGCAGCTACAAACACTGACACCACTGGAAAATGTGCAGATCTGTTTATATGAAAATCATCTTTATCGCGATAATCTCGCTGATAACGCCGATGGCGAATATCTGCCGCCCCAAAACAGCCCGGCACAACTCACTATTAGCAGCTCATCTGGCGGAGTGAGTAGTGCTGTTTTGCGGGAATCTTTGAGTTGGAGTCTGAGTGATAAGCTTGGTCAATATGGGTTGCTACTGGCAAAACTACCCACTGATAAATCACTCAATTCAGATCAGCAGCAACTGGTCAATATGCTGGTGGAGCAACTGAGCAGTACATTGGCACTGGAAAGCCAAGCCCGGCATCAGCAGCAATTATTATTGATGGAAGAGCGTTCAGCCATTGCCCGGGAACTGCATGACTCCATCGCCCAGTCGCTTTCCTGCCTCAAAATTCAAATCAGTTGCTTGCAGATGCAAGCGCCCGATATGCCGGAACCCAGTAAACTTTTAGTACAGCAAATGCGCGATGAACTTAACATCGCCTACCGCCAGCTACGTGAATTACTGACGACCTTCCGCCTGAAGCTAAATGAGGCAACATTACAAGCGGCACTCCAGACTTTGGTAAATGAATTCAGCGAGCGAGCCAGTTTACCCATTACCCTCGAGTTTAACTTGCCGTCAGGCTGTGTCCCCGACCATCAGGCCATTCATATGGTTAACATTGCCCGTGAAGCACTGAACAACATTTATAAGCATGCTCACGCCAGTATGGCCACTGTCAGGGTTACTGTTGAGCAAGGTGATGTCATCATGTCCATCCGTGATAACGGCTGTGGGATTGGACAGGCCAGCGAGCGGCCTAATCATTACGGTTTGATCATTATGCAGGATCGGGCAAATAGTCTGAACGGCCATTGCACTATCTGCCAGCGGGAAGATGGCGGAACAGAAGTTCAGGTACGATTTACGCCTGACAATGACTCTCTTGACTGATACTTTCTGTCCAGATGGCCTATCTATGCCGCTTCGTGGCTAGATCTGGTAATCAATCACCACCTCATCCGCCGCCTCTGCCAACACTTTCTCTTTAATATCATGCAAAGAAAGTGTTGGATTACAGAGCTGTATAAAGAACCAAATAAAGTTACGTTGTAACTGACCTCGTTTTAGCCCTAGCCAAACAGTATTAGCATCAAACAAGTGTTCGGCATTTAGTCGTACTAACCCTTTATCACGATGTGCCTCGTAGGACATATCCGCCAGAATGCCGACCCCCATGCCGAGTTCAACATAGGTCTTAATTACATCAGAATCTTGTGCACTGAGTGCAATATCGGGTGTCAGTCCAGCATTTTTGAACGCATTGTCCAAACGTGAACGGCCAGTAATCCCCTGACGATAGGTAATCAATGGCAACGTACTCAGCGTTTCAAGGGTGATATTAGGATCTTGTGTTAGCGGGTGATTATCCGGCACGACAATAGCGTGGTGCCAGCGATAATAAGGAAACGTGGCGACAGACTCGTCACTCATCAATAGCTCAGTAGCAATACCAATATCCGCTTCACCGGAATGCAGCATGGCTGCAATCTCTTGTGGGTTCCCCTGGCTAATAACTAACTTAACTTGCGGGTATAACAGGCGGAATTCTTTAATCACCCGAGGCAAACTGTAGCGGGCTTGAGTGTGTGTGGTAGCAATATGCAACTGTCCACTATCATTATTGCTGAATACATCAGCCAGACGGCGGATTTGATTAGCATCATTCAGCATGCGTTCGGCTACTGTCAGCAACTCCTTGCCCGGTTCAGTCATCCCGAGCAACCGCTTTCCTCGTCGAACGAAGATCTCAATACCCAATTCTTCTTCTAGTTCGCGAATATGCCGGCTAACACCCGATTGTGAGGTAAATAAAGTATTAGCCACTTCAGTCAGGTTATAGTTGCAACGGGCTGATTCCCGAATAATTTTAAGCTGCTGGAAATTCACATTTAGCCCCTTTTGATTTCACTCTATTTAGTAGATAGATTTACGGGGGAAAATGGCCAGCAACAAATACAAAAAAACCGTTGCTTATGTTTTTTTGTGCTAAGTAAAGCTTATGGCATACATAAATTACTATACTATGGTGGTAGAAATTGAAATAACCCAATTTATCAAAAAGATAGAGGGAATAGAGGGTCTTCTCATTTTGGGACAGAAATTAAAATCAGCTATATTTAATTACTTTTTAATATACCCAGAGCTATTGGTATTGCCGGCAGAGCGCCGACTCCCCTACTGATGCGTCAGCTACCCAGAGGATCGCACTTTGCCGTTAGACGCCCTTTTGGCTCGGTGCTAAAATCGCTTAATAAAATTCATCTGCCAAGACTTTATCTCCTTCATATTCATGCCAGGGAGTGAGTTGATATTGATGTTATTCAGCCTTTTTAATATATGTAAGGCTGTTCAGGAGTTACTCATGCCATTGGCTATTATCGCACTCACCATTGCTACCTTTGGCATTGGTACCAGCGAGTTTGTAATTATGGGGTTATTGCCGGAAGTTGCCCATGACTTGGGGGTCAGTATCCCTAAAACCGGGATGTTGGTTTCTGTTTATGCCATGGGTGTGGTAATCGGCGCACCTTTATTGGCTATGGCAACGGCGCGAATCCCGCGTAAATCCACACTTTGGGGTTTAATTGTCCTGTTTATTATTGGCAATGTCCTGTGTGCATTGGCACAAACCTATAACTTATTGATGGCTGCCCGTATTATTGCAGCGCTCTGCCATGGCACTTTCTTTGGTTTGGCATCGGTGGTCGCAACTGATTTGGTCCAACCCAACCGCCGGGCGCGGGCAATAGCATTAGTCTTTATGGGTGTCACATTGGCAAATGTACTTGGTGTGCCATTAGGTACAGCAGTTGGACAAGCTTTTGGTTGGCGAGCCGCTTTCTGGGGTGTCAGTGCTATTGGTATTGTAGCTATCATCGCGGTGATCGCCTGGTTACCGAATAATATTCCGATGAAGAGAATCAGTCCTAAGCTGGAATTCAAAACCCTGATGCAGAAAAAAGTGCAAACCGCCTTACTGCTATCAGTATTAACCAATGCCAGCCTGTTTACTGTTTTCACTTATATTGCACCATTATTGCGTGAGGTGACGCGAGTTTCTGAACATGGCGTTACTGTGGTGTTATTGATTCTTGGGATTGGATTGTCCATCGGCAGCGTGATGGGGGGTCGTTTAGGCGACAAAAACCTGGTGGGATCCATGACCCGGCTAATCGCCATACTGATAGCTATCCTGTTGGCACTGCATTACACCATTGGTTTCTATTTACCGGCACTACTGACATTGTTTATCTGGAGCATTGTGGCTTTTGCCTTGTGCCCAATGTTACAACTATTAGTGGTGGATCAGGCCCGTGACGCCCCTAATCTGGCATCAACCTTTAACCAAAGCGCGTTCAATTTAGGTAATGCATTGGGCGCCTGGTTCGGTGGCACCTTGCTAGCCTTTGGCCTGCAATTACAGCAACTTCCGCTGGCTGCAATGGTCGTGATGGCTATCGCACTGGTCACTATGTTGCGTTTAAGATTGCATTTCCGTCGAACGGCAATTGTAAACCCCATCAATTAAGCAATCAATTCATCTTGCCCTACATATCTGTGGGGCAAATGCGCCGTTGCAGCCTATCACACTCTTTTATGCAAATAATTATCATTAACATTGGTTGATGTTATAGTTTATCCCTTTATAAGCCACAACCTCTGCTGGCTGATGACCAAGAATAAAACATCATAGGATAAGAAGGATAAACTGTGACCACAGGATCAACCGCAGCAAAACCCGCATATCGCCCAGTTCCACCCCGTCTGGTTCAGGTGAAAAAGGTGGTGGATACCTCACCGCATTTACGTCGAATCACCTTCCATAGCCCGACATTGCAGAATTACCCGTCTGATTGCGCGGGCGCTCATTTGAAAATCTTCCTACCTTTGGCGAGCCAAACTCAGCCGCAACTGCCAGTACTTGGTGAAAAAGGTCCAATCTGGCCTGCCGCCGAGGTCCGTCCGATTGTTAGAACCTATTCTGTTCGTGCTTCTCGCCCAGAACTGGGTGAGCTGGATATTGAGTTTGCTATCCATGATCACCGTGGTCCGGCGGTCGATTTTGCCCGCAATGCCAAAGTCGGTGATTGGTTAGGGATTACTAATCCTGGTGGACCGGAAACTATGTTGCCAGCAGCGGCATACAGCTATCTGGTGGGTGACCCCTCCTCACTGCCCGCTATTGCCGCCTTACTGGAAACCCTGCCTGCAAATGCCGAAGGCCATGCCATCATCCGTGTAAATAGCCCGCAAGATGTATTGAATCTGATTAAACCTGCCGGGTTGGAACTAAGTTGGGTCATTGGGGGTACGGAAAAAACAGGTGATGTGATAACCCAATTCTGTGCGCTGAATCTGCTGATGGAAGAGTCAACATTCTGGCTGGCGGGAGAAGATAGCATGGTGGTGCAATTGCGCCGTTATCTGCGCCGAGAAAAAGGGTGTGAGCGGCAGCAACTTTATGCTGTACCCTACTGGCGCGAAGGGCTGAATGAAGAAGATTATCACCATAAGCGCCATGAAGTTATGGACAATATTGACGAGTAAGATTAATTAATATCTGTAAAATCAATGGACATTACCCTGTAGTGTCCGTTTTCATCGCTATTTTTTTCACCCTTTCCAGTTAAAACCTTGTAAATTTTCTGCGACAATTCCCTGTTATTTGTTAGTCTTAAAGCTACTTAGCCTACAATATGGCACTTAATTATCGTTAAATGGCTCTAATGCCCGTTTAATGCAGTAAAGTTATTAGGAGCGCTCTCGAAATGAAGTCGCAAAATGATCCTGGCCGATCTAAATCTCGCCATCACGAATACTCCCTCATCCTGCCGATCATTGCATTGGTCATTCTTAATATCTGGGGTGATACCAGCAATTTTGCTGCTGTTATTGTTATCAACCTGATCGCACTTGTGGGTATCCTAAGCAGTGCTTTTAGCGTAGTGCGCCATGCTGACGTATTAGCACACCGCCTGGGAGAACCCTATGGCTCGTTAATCCTCAGTCTGTCTGTTGTTGTGCTTGAGGTCAGTTTGATCTCAGCCATGATGGCAACAGGTGATGCCGCACCGGCCCTGATGCGCGATACGCTCTATTCAATCATCATGATTGTGATTGGTGGATTGGTCGGTGTTTCCTTGCTGCTCGGCGGTCGCAAATTTGCTACCCAGCATGTCAATCTGGTGGGTATTAAACAGTATCTGATGGCTATATTCCCGCTGGCTATCATTGTGTTGGTGCTACCGAGTACCCTGCCCGGCGGCAACTTTAGCGTGGCACAATCACTGGTTGTCGCAGCAATTTCAGCCGCGATGTACGGTGTTTTTCTGCTGATTCAAACCAAAACGCACCAAAGTCTGTTTGTGTATGAACATGAGGATGAAGGTGACGACCCGAGTGACCCTCACCATGGTAAGCCATCCTCACACAGCAGTTTGTGGCACACATTTTGGTTGTTAATTCATTTAATAGCAGTAATAGCCGTTACCAAATTTGATGCCAACCCATTAGAAGCGCTGCTTACTGAGTTAAATGCACCGGCTAAATTTACCGGTTTCCTGATTGCGCTGCTAATCCTCTCCCCTGAAGGATTAGGGGCGTTAAAAGCGGTGCTGGCTAATCAGGTACAGCGTGCGATGAACCTGTTCTTCGGCTCAGTGCTGGCAACCATTTCACTGACCGTTCCTGCGGTTACCTTGATTGCGGTAATCACCGGGCAAGAGTTGAACTTTGGTCTGGAAGCACCACATATCGTGGTGATGGTCAGCGTGTTGATTTTGTCGCAAATATCATTTTCCACCGGCAGAACCAACGTACTTAATGGTACCGCCCATCTGGCGCTATTTGCCGCTTATATGATGACTATCATGCTGTAACTTCATGCCCGCAAGGGGATAAGCAAAGGGCAAGCGTTTATCGCGCTTGCCCTTTTTTATCGGGTCATCCATTCATAACACTGAGTTATGAATAGGCATTTAGAGTGTGTTGGCAGAGTGCAGAGCGGACACAGTCCTGTTTATCAAAGCGGATGATACCAATCATTTCATCCTCAGCAAAACGCTCCAGCGCGTCACTGAGACCTGATTTCACACCACGCGGAAGGTCGCATTGGGTGATATCGCCATTAACGATGACCGTAACATTTTCACCGAGACGGGTTAGGAACATCTTCATTTGGCTGGCGGTTACATTTTGTGCCTCATCGAGGATCACTACCGCATTCTCAAAGGTACGCCCGCGCATATAGGCGAAAGGCGCAATTTCCACTTTGCCGATTTCTGGGCGCAGACAGTATTGCATGAAAGATGAGCCGAGCCGGCGCAGCAGAATGTCATACACCGGGCGGAAGTAAGGCGCGAATTTCTCAGAGATATCACCAGGTAAGAACCCCAGATCCTCATCAGCCTGTAGTACAGGTCGCGTCACAATTATCCGATCAACTTCTTTGTGAATCAGTGCTTCTGCGGCCTTGGCCGCGCTGATAAAGGTTTTACCACACCCAGCTTCGCCGGTCGCAAAGATGAGCAGTTTATTGTCTATGGCTGATAAGTAATGACCTTGAGCTTCCGTACGCGCCTGAATAACGGAGGTATCACGGCTATCCCGTGCCATACCTATTGATTCAACACCGCCCATTTGCACTAACGATGTCACGTTTTCTTCCTCACGTTGACGATGACTACGTGAATCACGTCTAATTACGCGTTTCGCTTCACGACGAGCTTTGATCACTGCTTTCTGTCTTCCCATAGTGGCACCTTACAGTTTGTTTCACCTACCGCAGCAGCGGTTGCCTGCGCGATTATATCCGTCATACTTCAAGCTGCATGTGTGTTGACTTCCTGCAACTCGAATTACTTTGGGTATATGTTTCACATACGGATGAGGTTTTTGGCTTCCTTCGCAGCCAATAATAGCCAATGAAAAATGCGAGTAGCGTCAACACCAAGGCCCCAAAATGACGTGGGTAAAAACAGGTCTGGGGTGAGAACGATATCGCAAGGGAGTTATTACGTGACATGAATACTTGAAACAATAACGCTGGAGACAAAAATATATCAGGGATAGATAATGACAGTACTGCTGGAAAATGAGAGTCGGAGGGGGAGCCCTCGTAACAACGAGTTGCTTGGGTAAAACAGTGGTCTTGTCTTAACAGCCCAATCATGGACTCTAGCATTAGCGATCCCCGCAGTGATAAACAACAGCCTAAGCTATGCACCGTGTGAAAAATACCGCCAGATGATTACAGTATAATGACACTCTTAAGTTTCGCGATCTCAAAAT
>NZ_JAZGQE010000086.1:0-19180 GCF_048593885.1 Yersinia sp. 1252 StPb PI
CTGATCTTTATTCTCATGGAAGATAGATTGTAAATTCGATGGCCTGTTGGCGGTCAACTCCTCCGATTTGCGACAATACAGAAATATTTATGCTGGACTGGTACTAAAACACGATATAAGTGCAGACCTACTGTTGAGGATCTCTCGACAAGCTTGATCTCAAGCCCATAGTGAGTGGTAAATAAAAACGGAACGGCCAGTTTTTGACTGGGTAGACGCTAAATGAGCATATTAAGCAATAAAATTTATGGATTTTGGGGAGGATGAGCGGCCCCCCTTTGGCAAGTTAGCCTTGCTCTACAGGTGGAGCCGTGAGTTATTGATAGGTTTCCCCGATAAAGCCCTGGTGAGGCGAAATCAGTATTTGCAGACAGAGCAGGCCAAACAGATAACATTCACGAGATAAGTTGGTATTTTTTAGCTCTGTCACATTAAATATAAACACTTAACGCCATTGTGGGAACGGGTGAAAACCACTCTTGTAACACTTTAAGAAAAGTGATATTAAAATCAGTTGGAGTTTATTAATTTGATTGCAATTTGAATTATTAATATAGGAAGGTATGTTACGAAAATGAATATTAACGTCACGGATACGCCAAACCCACAAGACGAAGAGTATGTCATTGATAGTCTTTGGGCTCACAATAATAAAACTGAAGCTGTAGACATTCATCCGCTATTCTTAACGGTTACCAACGACAACGGCAAAATTGTGGCAGGATTGGTTGCCAGGACCTGGTGGGGTGGGCTTGAGGTCCAATATCTTTGGGTCAGTGATGAATATCGTAAAAGTGGCTATGGTCGCCAATTAATGGAAAAAGCAGAAGAAGAAGCCATAAAACGCGGCTGTCATATGGCTTATGTAGATACTTTCGATTTCCAGGCCAGAGGTTTTTATGAAAAGTTAGGCTATCGTGTCTATGGCGATTTAGGTGGATATGCCAAAAAACATACTCGGCACTATCTGGCAAAAGAAATTTAACCGGTTTTAATCGGCGAGGTCGTAATGGATTTGCCCGATAAAAATAATGAAATTTATTTCAAGGGCCTTATTGCCATGATGGAGCACCTCAGTGAGCCATGGGGCATTAAAGATCTGAATTCCCGCCATATCTATATGAACAAGGCAGCCTATCTTTATACCAATACACCATTGAACTTTGAGATAGAGGGGAAGCTGGACGATGAGTTTCCTGCTAACTGGGCTGAATTTTCTCCCGAGTTTATGGAGCATGATAAGAGAACCGAAGAGTCACAAGATCGGGTTACTGTCATAGAAACACATTATTGGTATGGTAAAGATACTCTGACCCCCTTTATCAGTGAAAAGCTGCCTATTTATAATGATAAAAAAGAAGTCATTGGTGTTATGTGGAGTGCCAAACCACTTAATACTTTATCTCCACTCAAATACATAAACCAACAAAAACCAAGCGTCCTGACCACCGAAATTAATAGTAAAACTTTTACCCGTGCTGAGCTTGACGTTATATTTTTAATGTTGCAAAGACTTTCTGTTAAAGAGATCGCTAAGATATATAACATCAGCACTAAAACAATAGAAAACAGAATATATACTATTTATCAAAAATCTGATGTCCACACGTTGCAACAGTTTGAGGAGTTTTGCAAATTTGCACATTTGGATAATTATATTCCGGATCGACTGGTAGCAAAAGGAATCCAGTTTATCTGAACTACAAGGGTGCACTTTATCGTGATCAAAATTGAAGACTATCCATTAAGCCGCGTGCCACAGGATAAAAGGGTTTCATTTTTAAGCGTTGCCATCGTTCACATGGGTATGTTGACCGCGCTGGATCAATTTATGCTGGGGGCGGTGCTGGGTAACTCCATGACACTGACTGATGCATTCACCGCAATCCTTATTGGCAGCATAATATTTGGTGTGGTGACCTACGGTCTTGGGCTGGCCGGTATGCGTGAAGGGATCTCCGGTAGCCTGTTGGCTCGCTGGTGTGGCTTTGGTCGCTTAGGCTCAGTACTGATCGGGATTGTGGTGGCGGTGAGCTTACTGGGTTGGTTTGGTATACAAAACGCTATTTTCGCCAAATCGCTTGATTTCGCTTTGGGTAATAAACTGGGATTCGGATTCGCGGCAGCTTTATCGGGTAGCCTGCTGACTATCTTGGTGGCATTTGGTTTTAAGGCATTGCGCATCGCCGCACGTATTGCGGTTCCGATGTTTATTTTGCTGGTGGCTTATATCTCTATTAGTACGCTGTCCGGGCATAATCTGCATGAAATTATGCAGTTGATACCACCGGGTGATCCTCTGTCTATCAGCGCAGGTATCACTATCGTTGTCGGGGGCGCTATCGTGGCAAGCCTGATGACCCCTGACCTAACGCGTTATTCCAAAAATGGGAAGCATGTGTTGGGTGTGACGATTTTCACCATTGTGGCCGGGGAGTTCGTGGTCAATGGCCTGGCTATCTTGATTGCTAAAACGCTGGGAACAGCTGATGTGGTGACTATTATGTCTCAGGCCGCGGGTGGTGCAGGCTTGCTGGTGGTGGTGTTCTCAACATTAAGAGTTAATGACCTTAATCTGTACTCTTCGTCCCTCGGTATCGTCAATGCGGTCGAGGGGTTGACCGGGAAAAAACTGAAATACACCTTAACCACGTTAGTTATCGGCGTTCTGGGTACGACACTTTCCGTGTTAGGGATTTTGGATCGGTTTGTGGATTTCCTTACAGTGCTAGGTGTGGTATTCCCGCCGATTATCGGCATCATGCTGGTGGACTATTTTGTGTTGCGCTCTCATCGCAATATTCTGGATAAGAGTCGACTGGAAGGGAAACTCCCTGACGAAACTCAAACACCGGTTATCGGTTGGGTTGCCATTATCGCCAGTATTGTCGGCAGTGTTATCGGATTGGTGACTGAGTGGGGGATTCCAACCATTAACTCGCTGGTTGCCGCCAGCTTGATATATTGGCTATTCAAAGTGGCAGTCAGTCGTAATCAAAAAAGCATTGAATCAGAAAAAGCGATTTAACGTTATTCTGAATACTCCTCGCAGTGCGGGGAGTATTTGGAAATTCATTCATTACCTGCTCGCACTCAAACTACTGATACAGCCTCGGCAAACTTTTAATCTACGCCTGCTATTCCATCTGATTCTTTTTGAGGGTACTTTGCCGTTGCTAGCGCTGGCCCATGCTTCTTTCTACTATCGCCATAATCAACTCAAATAGCTCAGATTTTGCCTGTGAGGCGGTGATTTCGCCGCTAGCAGCAGAACACGATAACCCTTCTGCTGCACCTAGCAATGCCCATAGGCTGGCATCTGAAATCAGATTCCCTTTAGCATAGGGCGCGAGTATATTCCGGCATTTGCGGATGTACGCCTTAGAATATTCACGTTTCATCTCATCCAGCTCAGGCGTGCCTTTTAATGCTGCAATGACCCCAGAGATTTCCTGCCCCTGAAGCAGGACACAGTCAATATATGATGAAGCGGTCACAGTGGCGATAGCAGTGAGTGTTGGCTCGCATTGCGCAATGGCCGCGTCCATCAATGCGGTTTGGCGGCTATCAAACTCTTTATAAAGTTCGGCAAAAAGTCCAGCTCGGGTGCCGAAATGGTCATAAACCACCGGTTTAGTGACGCCGGAGCGCTCAGCAAGGCGGCCTAGCGTCAGGGCTTCAGTGCCTTCTTCCCGCACCAGTTGCCATGCTGTATTCATTAATTGGTGGTAACGCTCTTCACGCGATAGGCGAAGTCGTGACGATACATTCTTTTTGCTAGTTGACATGCTTATATACCAAAGGTAACTTACCAACAGTAACTTACTAATGGTATATAGATTACGCCAACGGCATTTTAATGGCAATCAGGAGTCAGATTATGCATTCACTTATCGTTACCTCACATCCGCTTCATGAATCACTCACTAACAGTGTTGCACGACAGATTGCAGCGGGGTTGGTTGCATCGGATTCTACACACACTTATGAGATTGCCGATATTGCTACCGAAGGTTTTGACCCAAGGTTTACCGCAGTGGATATTGCTGCTTTTAATCGGCAAGCTTCGCTGTCGGATGATGTGCTGGCGGAGCAACAGAGGATTGAGCGAGCAGATGCGCTGGTATTAGTGTTCCCAATTTACTGGTGGTCGATGCCCGCATTGTTAAAAGGATGGATTGATCGCGTGTTTTCCAATGGCTGGGCCTATGATGACGCGGGAGAGTTGATCAAAAAGCTGACGCATCTGCCAGTACATATCATTGGAATCGGTGCAGCCGCGCATAAGACTTATATCAATCATGGCTTTGCCGAAGCGATGAAAATACAGATTGAGCACGGTATTTTCAATTTCTGCGGTGCGCCGGTGATGAGTTCAACCGTGTTACTGCTGCCAGACTTAGGTGGCCCTGGTCCGGTACTTGAAGCCGCATATAATATGGGTACCAATATCTTTACCTGCGAGACAGCAGCAGGATGATGGCCTGAAAGTTAGTGATTCCACTTCTGTTTATCCTCCATGGAGAAGTGGAATCAACTAGATTTAATTACGCAATTGGCAACGTTTTTCGCGTTTTTTTAGGCTTCAGATAACGTGAAGGCCAGATCTCCGCAGGATGTAATTCCAGCACCTGTGTAATCAAGTTTTCGCCCTTCGGCCAATGGCGCAACAACGTATTCGCCAGCGTTGAAGAGGCCAGCCCTGACTCTCGGGAAAGTGCCGCCATCGTTGTACCGCGTTTTTTCAAACCCGCGATAATATCTGCCGGATGCCAGTCTTGTTTATCCATAATGTTTAATCCTCCATGTGATGTGTTCGAGTAATTATCCTATCCGCGTAAAATATCCCAAAACAGGATATTTTTGGGGTATGGATTGTTGTGGTTAATTTAGATTTTGTATGGTTATCCGAGTTAGGGCTGAAGATATATTGGGAGGATAGGGTACCCATACCCCACAACACCTGGCATAGTTAACGCATTCAATAAAATGACTCACTAATTTCGGGTGACGATGCATGGCGGCGGTAAATCACTGGACGCGGGATCAACTGTTAGTTGCTTTTACACTGTATAGCCAAATTCCCTTTGGCAAATTGCATTCCAGAAATCCCGATATTATTCATTACGCCGCGTTAATTGGCAGAACCCCTTCGGCACTCGCGATGAAGTTGGTCAATTTAGCCAGTCTGGACCCTTTTATTACTGACTCAGGCCGCAGTGGTTTAACGAGTGTCTCTAAGGCCGACCGAGCTTTATGGCTGGAATTGAATGAGAATGCTGAAGTTTTTGAATTGCAATGCCAACAGGCGATGAGTGAGTTAGAAAAGCCGATTACCCAACTGTTTGATAGTAATATTAAAGTTGATAATAGTATTAACACCGACAGTGGTATTAAAGACTTTAGTGGCGGCGAAAGAACTATGATTATTAAAGCGAGGGTCGGTCAGCAATTATTTCGTAAAAATGTACTGCACATCTATGACAATCGTTGCTGTATTACTGAACTAGAAGTACCTGCATTACTCGTTGCCAGCCATATTCGCCCATGGAGTCACGGCGCTGAACATCGGCTTAATCCCAGTAATGGTCTGTGTCTTTCAAGTTTGCACGACCGGGCCTTTGATCAGGGATTAATCACCTTTAATGAGCATCTGGAAATGGTGTTATCCCCTCAGATCAAAAAACTCAAAAGCAGTATCAGTGAAGATAATTTCGCTAAATATGAAGGGCGGAAGCTGCGTTTACCGGTTAAGTTTTCCCCCGATGAAGGGCAGATGGCGTATCACCGCCAGAATATCTTCATAAAATAGAACACGCTGACAAAGTGAAATGAAGGGGATACTTACTGTTGGGGCAATAGTGGCGTAAACCACCGTGCACTCTGAGTGCGGTAAACCCTTCATTCACTGCGCCAGGAATCGCGTTGTTATAAACCTCAGTGTGTCAGGTTTATTTCAACAAGAACGATTGACCCTGTTTCAGCACTAAATCACAGGCTTTGGTTTTGATTTTTTCAGTGATTTGCTCACTGCCCAGATCGTTCAAATTCAAACTCTTACCTTCACCGGTTTTCAGTAATCCGCCTAAACCTTCCTGATAGTCCTGGCTCTTGGCATTTTCGGTACTGGTGATACCCAGTTTACTCATCAATTGGTCTTTAATCGCCGAAGTGCCATTGGCCGACAGTACATTGTTTTGTACGCAATATTGCAATATACCGGCAGCATTGGTCATGGTGCTGGCACTAAGCCCTTTATCGCCGCCATTGAGTAAGCCGGTCAATGACGACAATGAAGATGAGCTATCACCCGATTTACTGTATTGGTCAGCAGCACTTTTTACTGAATCCAATAGGCTATTGGCGTGAACGGTAGCCGTCAGCAGCGTGGTAGAAAAAGCCAAAGCCAGCGCCAGGCGATAAGTGGTGTTCATAGAAACTCCTGTTTTACAGCGGCCTCACTGCCATGAGGCCGTGATACCACCAGAAAGACTGCTAATTATTTTCTTCGGCGCTAAGAATAACGCAAAGGAGACATTTTGCTGATAGGTGTTATCTGATAACGCGGCAACTTGCTGAATTACCACGGGCTTCATATCGCGTTTAAATTCCCCCTATTAATGCCCATACCTTAGGCGCAAAACCTCCGGGTAAGGGTCAAAATAGCGCTGCTGGGCAAGATAGCTGTCGGGATATTCAGCTAAATAATGTTTGAGCAGGGTAATGGGGGCAAGCAGTGGCTGACTGCCTTGACGATAACGCAAAATCAGTTGTGCCAGCTCGCTGCGTTGCCGGGGGCTGAGTTGGTTGCTGAAATAGCCTTGGACATGCTGCAAGACATTGGTGTGACCACGGCGCGAGGAGTGTTGGCTCATCAGGGCCATCAGCCGGTTACGGTATTCAAAAGCACATTCATTAATTGAAGGCCATTGGTCGATAGCCGCAACGAAACGCCCTAATTCACGGTAGGCAGGTTGCGAATGAGCTAGTAATAATAATTTATAGCGGCTATGGAAAGCGATCAGCCGGGCGCGGCTCATGCCTTGTTGCCATAGCTGATTAAACTCGTGTAAGGCATAGATTCGTGCCACAAAATTCTCTTTCAGCTCTGGGTCACACAGGCGGCCATCTTCCTCAATGGGGAGCCACGGTAGTTGGCGCATTAATTCTTGAGTGAAAATGCCAGTACCACTTTTGCGGTTATTTTTGCCATCGGCTTCATACACCCGCACCCGCTCCATGCCGCAGCTAGGGGATTTGGCGCAAACCACATAGCCACTTAAATGCTGCAATCCCGCAATTCTTTTCGCGGAGAAGTCCTGCATGGCGCGGGTCAGGTCGGTTTCTGGTTGGTTACTAAAGCTGAGACGAATATCATCAGCGCCTGCTTTAACCAAGCGTAGCGCTGGGCGGGGCGAAGGCAGCCCGATTGCCATCTCAGGGCAGACCGGCTCAAAATGAACAAAAGGGGCCAACTCGTCCACGGCAAATGTTAGACGTTTATGCCCGCCATCGAAACGTACTTTCTCACCTAACAGGCAAGCGCTGATACCGACGGCGATTTTGTCTGACATGGTTTTGCCTCATTATTTATCGTGATTACACTTATCTACCTTCATTATAGTTAAGGTCTAAGCATTTCCGGTACTGGTGATGATCAGTTTACTCATTAAGCATTTTGCTGATAGGTATCATCTTATAACGCGGAATATTCCCAATATATCGGGGCCAATAATCCTATAATTATCAGCCCCGGAGTAATACGAGTCAGTTTTTACCCTTCATTAACGGCTGGCTTTGATTGGCGAAATTTACGTACTACTCGCAGGATTGGCGGCAGCACCAACACCAGCACGGCCAGTATTAGCAAGCTTTTTGCAATAGGGCTCGACCACAAAATAGTGTAATTGCCATTGCTAATGGACAGTGCACGACGCAGGTTTTGCTCCAGCATTTCGCCCAGAACAAAGCCTAAAATCAGCGGGGACATGGGGAAGTTCATTTTTCTCAGCAGATAGCCAAAGATACCCAATCCGACCATGAGCATCAGGTCGAAAGTGGTGCTGTGCACCGCATAGACCCCCACCGCAGAGACTGCTGCAATGGCGGGGACCAGGAACCATAACGGAATGGTTAACATGCGGGTGAAGAAGCCAACCAGAGGTAGGTTCATCAGCAGTAATATAACGTTGGCTATCAACAGCGAGGCAATTAACCCCCAGACAATATCCGGTTGCTCGGTGAACATCGCAGGCCCCGGTGTGATGTTATACAGGGTCAATGCTCCCATCATTACCGCCGTAGTGCCTGAGCCTGGAACGCCCAGAGTGAGCATCGGAATAAAAGATCCACAGGCAGAAGCATTATTCGCCGCTTCAGGTGCGGCAACACCACGAATATCCCCTTTACCAAAACTATCGCTGTTACCACTGATGCGCTTTTCGGTCATGTAGGTCAGCGCACTGGCGATGGTTGCCCCTGCGCCCGGCAAAATCCCAACAAAGAAACCGATCACTGAAGATCGCAGTGTTGGCCCGACACATTCTGCCGCTTCTTTGCGGTTGAACATCAGGCGACCGGTTTTACGCACCAGTTTCTGGCCGGTACTGGTACTTTCCAGCATCAACAAGATCTCACTGACCGAGAACAAGCCGATCACCACTACGATAAATTGAATTCCATCAGAGAGGTGGACACTATCAAAGGTGAAGCGATAAACGCCGGTGTTTGCATCAACGCCTACTGTCGCCAACCCCAATCCGATTAAGGCGGCTAGCAGTGATTTCAAGGGGTTTTGGCTCATCATGCTGCCAAGGCAGGCGATGGCGAAGACCATTAACGCGAAATACTCCGATGGGCCGAATGCCAGTGACCACTGTGCCAGTAGCGGTGCAAACAGAATGATCCCACCAATAGCCAAGAGTGAACCAACAAATGAGCTAACTGCTGAAATGGATAGCGCTACACCGGCACGGCCCTGCTGCGCCATCGGATAACCATCAAGGGCGGTCATGATAGCCGCGGCATCACCGGGGACATTAAGTAATATGGATGAGATGCGCCCACCATATTCACAACCGATATAAACCGTAGCCAGCAAGATCAGGGCAGACTCGGCGGGCAGTTTTAGGGCAAAAGCGAGTGGCAGCAAAATGGCCACGCCGTTGATCGGCCCCAGTCCTGGGAGTAAGCCAACAATGGTACCGATAAAGCAGCCTATCAGGGCAATCATCAGGTTTTGTGGTGTTAATGCCACCTCAAATCCTTGCGATAAATACATCCAAGTTTCCATCACAGCCTCGTTAGTTCAGCCAAACGCCAAGTGGTAGGGTGACATCAAGTAAATAGTCAAAGGCATAGAATAATGACGCGCCCAGAACCACGCCGGACAGCGCAGCGACCCATATTTTTGCCTCAAATAACAATGCGATGCTAAATGTTAGTAGGGCTGTCGCCAGCGGGAATCCAAGCGACTCAAATCCCCAGGCATAGAGCACCAGCGTAATCACCATCACCAACAGGCGATGCAATACTTTGGCGTGCGGCCATGCGATAACGTCTGGTTTACGCAGCAGCAATAGCACCGCGCACAGTGTCATTAACGCCAGAATTGCCATCGGGAAAGGGCGCGGGCCTAGCGGCTCGTAACTGTATTCGCTTTGAATTCCCCAGCCGATAAATAAGCCGCTGATACAGAGCAGGATCCAGATACTGGCAAAAATACGATCGCTCATGATCTTTCTCCTTAATTATTTGGCCAGCCCGAATGCTTTAGCTTGTTCACGATATTGTTCAATCTGTTTTTTGACATACACATCCAGCTCTTTGCCGGTCAGGTTGAACTCAAATAAGCCGCGTAATTCACGCTGTTTTTTGAACTCGTCAGTTTGTACCAAGGTGTTAAAGGTCTCCGTCCACCATTGATATTCGGCATCACTGACCTTCGGCCCGAGATAGAAACCACGAATAATCGGCCACACTAAATTGAAGCCTTGTTCTTTAGCCGTAGGAATATTAGCCAGTTGGCCAGGCAGGCGTTGTTCTGCATAAACAGCCAATATCCGTAGTTTGTCGCCTGCCAGATAGGGCACCATTTCACTTAAGTCCCCGGACACCGCCTGAATATGGTTACCTAACAATGCGGTAACCGGTTCACCGCCACCCTCAAAGGCCACATAGCGCATTTTATGGGGATCGACGCCCACCTCACGGGCCAGTAACGCCGTTTTCATCCAGTCCTGGCTGCCAATCGAGGCACCGGCCCCGAATACCACGCTGTTAGGATCTTGTTTAAAGGCATCCATCAGGTCTTTTAGCGTTTTATAGGGAGAGTCAGCCCGCACGGCGATCATGCCGTAATCAGTGCCAACGGCCGCCAGCCACTTCACATCGTCAGGGCTATAACGGCCAAATTTATTTTGTGCCAGATTAAGTAAAGAGCCGCCGGAGAACGCGACCACGGTGCCAAACTCTGCTGGCCGTTGCGCGACGATGGCGTTATAGGCAACCGCTCCGACACCTCCCGGCATATAGCTGACCCGCATCGGGCGATCAATTGCTTTAGTCTCTTGCAGGGAAACCTGAATCAATTTACAGGTAAGATCAAAGCCGCCGCCGGGTTTGGCCGGCGCAATACATTCTGTTCTGCCAGGTGCCTCGATAGCCTGTGCCATTTGTGCTGTCAGTATCAGAATCGAGGCGGCTAAAGTGCGGGTAATTATCCTTTTCATATTATTCCCTCATTATTTTCTTCTAAATTGTGAGCCTTCCCGCGATTGCGAGGTTGCTGAATTGTTAATAGATTAACCTTTCAGTTACCTTTCAATGGGAAGGAAAAAGTACAGGATGTGATATGCGTCTCTTGTTGGTAGAGGATCACCCCGAGTTATCTCACTGGTTACAGAAAGCATTGACTCATGCGGGCTTCGCTGTGGATGTGGCAAATGATGGTGTTGCCGCCGATCATTTGCTGCAAAACGAAAATTACACGCTGGTGGTATTGGATGTGGCGTTGCCACGTTTGAACGGGTTAGATTTGCTGGCCCGGCTACGTAAGCGTGGGCAAACGTTGCCGGTGCTGTTGTTGACCGCCAGAACGGAAGTGGCAGACCGGGTGAAAGGACTGAACTTGGGGGCGGATGACTATTTGACGAAACCGTTTGAACTGGATGAACTGGAGGCGCGGATACGTGCTCTATTACGGCGTAGTGTCGGCGGAACCGGGCAGGCGGTGCAATTTGGTGAGTTGACCTATCACGACGAAGGTTACTTTCTGTTAGCGGATAAGCCATTGGCGCTGACACCGCGGGAATCGGCAGTATTAACCTCACTGATGCATCGCCGGGGTAGGCCAGTTGCCAAACAACAACTGTTTGAGCAGGTATTTACCTTATCTGATGATGCCAATCCAGAAAGTATTGAACTGTATGTGCATCGGGTGCGTAAAAAGCTGCATGGCAGTAATGTCTCTATCCAGACTTTACGCGGTTTAGGTTACAGCCTGGAATGCACTGATGGCGTGCTCTAACACGACTGTGCCACGATGGTTTAAAGCCCCACGTTCGCTGTTTCATCAATTGCTGCTGTTTTTTGGTGTCCCGCTACTGATTTTGGGCGGGATCTCTATTTATACCCATTATATCAGTGCAATGAATGCGGCTACGTTAGCTTATGACCGCACGTTATTAGCCTCTGCCCGAACGGTGGCGGAGCGGTTGGTTGTTCGTCATGGGCAGCTAGAGGTTGATGTCCCTTATATTGTCCTCGATAGTTTTGAGCGCAATATGAATGATCAGCTTTACTATCAGGTGATTACGCCAGAGGGGAAAAGTATAGCTGGCTACAATGATTTACCGCCTTTCCCGCTGAATACGCCACGATCTCTTCTCTACCCTGCATTGGTACATTTTTATGATGCCGAGTACCGAGGCAAACCAATACGTGTGGCTGCGCTTTATCAACCGGTTAATGAGTCTGGTGTTATGGGGATGGCGATGGTGCTGGTGGCTGAAACGCTAGCATCCCGCCATGATCTGGCACAGCAGATCATGATATCGGCAGTCTTGACCCAAGGTACGCTGGTGCTCTTGACGCTGGTAATGGCGTATATCTTACTCAAAGGCATTCTCAAGCCACTACGTAAGCTGTCGGGCCTGATGCTGCGTCGAGATCCCGGTGAGCTGACCCCGCTCCCCAAAGTGTTGCCATGGTCAGAAATGGAACCGTTGTTATTGGCCTTTGATCGCTACATCGAGCGTTTACGGGAAATGGTGGCACGTCAGGGGCGCTTTAGTGCTGATGCCTCTCATCAATTGCGTACACCGTTAACGGTGTTGAAAACGCAGGTGGCGGTGGCCCTGGCCAGTGACTCCCCACAACAATGGCGTGAAAGCCTGGTGGCGATGCGCGGGACACTGGATCACACCGTTTCCCTGACGGATCGGTTATTGCAATTATCACGGATGAAAGTGCACGAGCGCAGACTACAACCGGTTAATCTCGGCCCACTATTACGTGACGCGTGTTTTGCACACCTTGCTCAAGCCCGCAGCAAGCAGATTGATCTGGGCTATGAGGGGGTGTCTGAGTGCTGGATCGAGGGGGATGCCTTATTGCTGACTGAACTGTGCGATAACCTGCTGGATAACGCGTTGAAATACACGCCAAAGCATGGCGTGGTGACGGTACGGTTGGTTATAGGCGGTGACACAGGGCGCTGTTGGTTAGAAATAGAAGACAGTGGCCCTGGTATTGCACAAGATGAAGCTGCGCAAGCGCTGATGCCATTCCACCGGTTGGATAATGTGGGTGAGCAGCAAGGGGCGGGGCTGGGGTTAGCATTGGTAAAAGACATTACGACCTACCATAAAACCCGCCCAGAGTTATTGCACAGTGAGTTACTAGGCGGTTTATGGGTGCGGATAAGTTTTAGCGTGTGCGCGTGATGTGGCTCAGTCGCTAAATTTGCCATGTGGTTCCAACATGCGGGCAGCGTAGGAAATCGGCTGCCCGTGTCGGCTAAGGCATCAGGCCGATAAATACTGTTTTCTTGCGTGGGCCGGTCATCAATCCCTCCAGTTGCTCGACACACTTCAGGTAATGGGGGGTTTTCTTGTGGGCCGCCACCGCAGCTTCATCGGTATAGGCTTCATAGATATAAAAACGGGTTGGGATCGTCTCGTCCCTTAGCACATCAAAACGCAAGTTCCCCGCCTCGCGGATAGAACCCTGATGATTGGCGCGAAAAACCTCAATAAACTGTTCAACTTTGTCATCTTTCACATTAATTTCGACGAGAGTCACGTGCATATTTGTCTCCTGATTACCAAAGGTCTCCTGATTACCGAAGACCTCCTTGTCACGGCTTACCAGTCACTGACTGGCAGCGATGCCCACTCAACCTTTTTCATCTAAGAACAGCTTATAGGCTGTTTGTGCATTTTCATTTTTATGTACCACCGCATGAACCGCTTTCAGCATGGCAATTGGGGCTTCTGACTGGAAGATATTGCGCCCCATATCTACACCTGACGCTCCCTGATCAATGGCTTGATAGCACATTTCCAATGCATCGCGTTCTGGCAGTTTCTTACCACCGGCAATGACGATAGGCACTGGACAACCGGCAGCGATACGTTCAAACCCACTGTCGACATAATAGGTTTTGATCACCTGTGCGCCCATCTCAGCGGCAATTCGGGTAGCCAGAGAGAAGTAACGCTGGTCGCGAGCCATGTCTTTACCGACGCCAGTCACGGCCATGGTAGGCATGCCGTAGCGCATTCCCTGATCAACTAATTGAATGATATTTTTAATCGACTGATGCTCGTGTTCAGTGCCGATATAGACTTGTGCAGCCACGGCGCAGGAGTTGAGCCGCAATGCATCTTCCATTGCCACCGCCACCGCTTCGTTGGATAAATCAGTCAGAATCGAGTTGGCACCAGATGCGCGCAGTACTACCGGGCGATTGGCCGACGCGGGGACGATACTGCGCAAAATGCCACGGGTACACATTAGGACGTCGGCATATTCAAACAGCGGGGCGATATTGATATCAATCCGCTCCAGGCCAGTGGTCGGCCCCTGAAAATAACCGTGATCAAATGCCAGCATTACCGTGCGATTGGTTTTCGGATTGAAAATTCGCGCCAGCCGGGATTGCATCCCCCAATCCAGTGAACCTGAGCCTTTCAGTGTAAAGGCAGGATTTATCTGCGGCACGCCAATACCGAAATCTTTACCGTCTTTAATATCGTCTAAATCAGCCATCTGTTATTACTCCCTTAGTCCTGTTCCGGCCCGCCGGTGGACGGGCCGCCGAGATTAAAAATCGTATTTGTCGATGTTTTCTTTAGTGAAAATGACCCGCTGTGGCAGTAACACAATGCCGCTGCCTTTGGCCTCATGGTCATAGCCCTGAATGCTATTCGGTGCCACTTCAACCACACCAATGTTCGGGATATCAATTTTATCGCCGACATTCAGGTCGCCTTTTTTCAGCATTTCATTGGCGACATAAACTGAAATCTTGCCTTGATTAACCACATCCCACAGACCGAATTCCTTGACCGTGCCGCGCTGAACATAAGGGCGCATCACGTTTGGAGTACTGAAGCCGACGATCGCCACGTTGTCGCGTTTCAGGTTTTCTGCTGCTTGCGCCGCAGCGGGCAGGGCGTTGGCATCTGGGGCAATAATGGCATCCAGATCGCTATAAGCTTTTAAGATGCCCTCTGCGGTTTGCAGTGATTTTGTGGCATCGTTATAGCCGAACTGGGTGGTAACCACTTCCCAACCGGGGTGATCTTGTTGGATTTTTTTCTTCGCTTCATTGACCCATTGGTTCTGATCGGTAACCGTCGGGCTGGAATAGAAGAAGGCGACCTTGGCTTTATCTTTTTTCACTTGATTCGCGGCCATATCGACCAGCATCGAACCCAATTGATTCGGGGTACCTTGGTTGATGTAAACCGAGCGACATTCTGGTTTGGTATCAGAGTCCCAGGTCAAGATTTTGACACCCCGTTGCATCGCGCGTTTTAACGCTGGGCACAGTCCATCCGGTGAGACTGCCGAAACCACAATGGCGTTGTAACCCTGATTGACGAAGTTATTGATTAACTGAACCTGGCCGGAAACACTCGGTTCTGTCGGGCCATCGTAGGTCACATCCACACCCAGCTCTTTACCGGCATCAACGGCACCTTTACCGCCGCTGGTGAAGAAGCCGACCCCGACCAGTTTCGGGATAAATGCGATGCGTTCTGCCGCTTGAGCAGTAGTGATACAGGCAAATCCAAGGGCACAAACCAGTGCCAGCTTTTTTAATCTTTGTGTTTTCATTGCTATCTCCGAAGAAGCTAGGGGTAGAGGTGTTGGCAATTTCACTACAAAAGAAAACAGGTATTAACTTAGGGTGTGTCTGCTGCGACGACGTTGCAGCCATTCATGAATCAGATGTCGGTGCAGGCTGATAGAGCGCCCAACCACCACCAGAATCAGCAATGCACCGGACAACGCACTCGATATCTGGTTTGGTGTGCCAATCATTTGCAAACCTTGCTGTAAGTAACCCACCAGTAATACCGCCAGTGCCGTCCCGAGGATGGAGCCAGAGCCGCCGTAGATGTTAGCGCCCCCCAGTACCACTGCGGTGATGGCTGGCATCAGGAACGAAGCCCCCAAATCAGAGCGTGCCGAACCGAAATAAGAGACCAATAGGACCGCGGCAATCGCAGACGCCACCCCCGTCAGGGCATACAGGATGCATAAGGTACGCGCGACGGGCAGGGCGCTGTAACGGGCCACCCGACTGTTTTGCCCGATAAGAAATACGTTGCGGCCGCTATGGGTGCGGTGCATCAGTAGCCAGAACAGCAGCACGCAGACCATAAAGATAACCAGTGGGACGGGCAGGCCGAACAACGTTTGGTTGGCAAAATCGGTAAAGGCTGTTGGGAAGCCGCCAATGCCCTCATAGCCGGTCGCGCCGGAAATGCCGGACAACAGCAAGGCGCTGCCGCCGAACAGGTACATGGTGCCTAGAGTTATGACCAACGGGTTGACGCCGGTATACAGAATCAGCCCGGCATTAATCAAACCGCATAACGCACCAACCACCAGTGTCAGCGGGATCGCGACACTCATGGGGACGCCAGCTTGAAACATCACGCCTAGGAATATGGAGCACAATCCGATAGTTGAACCGAATGAGATGTCAATTCCTCCACTGACAATCACCATGGTCAGCGGCAAAGCTACAATGCCGATGCAGATGAAATCACTGGTACTGAACAGCAGTACGTTGATATCCAGCATGCGAGAATTCGATAAACCAAACAGCAGGATTTCCAGCACTAACAGTGCAACCAAGGCCAGTTCCCATCCATAACGGCGATAAATATTCATCGCGCTACCTCTTTTTATACCCTTCATCTTTCAAATTGCAGGTGTGTTACCTGCTTCGTTTACCCGAATCACTTACCACTGTAAGCTCATCGGGATTCTCTCGTTTGCCGCCTTCCTGCATCATGAAATCTATTGGGTATAACGTTTTTCTTCTTATCCGAAGTTGTCGACTTACCAGAAACTGCCGGGCGAGCATTAAAGCGAGCATATTTCTGCCGGCGGATATTGCGCTCAATGGCACAACGCAGGCGGCCATCGAACACCAGTACACCCAGCAACACCAAACCGGCAATAAAGTCATTCCACCACGCAGGCAGGCGCAGTAGCACCAGCACGCTGTCGATTTGTGTTAATAGGTAAGCCCCCAGAATGGCCCCGAGAATGGTGCCGGTACCACCGAGCAGGCTGATCCCACCGAGAACACAGGCGGCGATGGCTTTCATCTCTAACCCACTGCCCGTCTGATTAGGGATAAAGCCAATTTGGGAGGCGAAGACAATCCCCGCCAGCGCGGCCATCACCCCATTCATTGAGAAGGCAAAAATACGAATACTGTCGGTGCGGATCCCCAGTTGGCGTGCACCCTGCAAGTTATCGCCGGTAGCATAGAAACTGCGGCCAAAGGCGGTTTTACCTAGCAACAAGGCCATAGCTACAATCAGCAGCATAATTAGCCAGCCGATAGGAGAGATAGAAAACAGAATCGGGGTGGATAAACTTTTCAAGTCTGCCGGCAGCCCTTCTATCCATTTCCCGCCGGTTATCAATAGCATCAGGCCGCGATACAACCCCAGCGTACCCAGGGTGGCGACAATCGCCGGGATGCGCAGCCAGGTAACCAAAATGCCATTAAAGAAGCCTGTCACCATGCCGACCAGCAGAGCAAACAGGCAGGAGATTGCCAGCCCGAAACCCGCATTGAGCGCCATACCCACAGTGACGGCACATAAGCCGGTAATGGAGCCGACGGACACATCGATATTGCGGGTTAGCATCACCATGGTGGCGCCGATGGCTAACAGGATCAGGATCTGTGCGCTGCTGAAAATCATGGTGAAGGTTTGCAAGGTGAAGTAATTACTGTCGATCACACCAAGCAAGGCAAATAAAGCCAAAATCGCCAACAGCGCGGTACCTTCGCGATTGTTTTGAATAAATTGATAGCTTTGAATAAATTTCAACATGATGCGCCCTCGCTTTCAGCAGATTGGCGCGCATCGGTATTATGTTCACCAAAGGCCAGATGCATAATGGTATCGACATTCATTTCCGCCCCACTGACTGCGCCACTGATTTCACCCTGATGCATGACCAACACCCGGGAAGCCATCTGCACGACTTCTTCCAGATCTGACGAGATAAAAATGATCGCCACATGCTGAGAGGCAATACTGCGGATCAATTGATAAATATCGCTGCGCGCTGATACATCTACGCCACGAGTAGGCTCATCAATAATCAGTAGCAACGGATTGGCCTCAAGGCATTTCGCAATCAACAGCTTTTGTTGATTGCCACCGGACAAGGTGCGCACGGGTTGCTCGAGGTGACTGAACTTAATGTTTAGTGCCCGCCGATAGCGTTCCAGAATGGCGGCTTCCTGTGCCGGATGTGTCCATAACCCCTGATTACCCTGGGTGAGCGAGCAGACATTCCAACTGAGCGGAGCATCCAGATAGAGGCCGGAGGCTTGACGGTCTTCCGGCAGATAAACCAACCCGGTTGCCAGACGATTGACGGTTTTCATCAATGTGATATCAATCCCTTCCAGCCTGACGTGGCCACCGCTGGCGGGTCGTAAACCATAGAGTGTTTCCGCGAGTTCTGTTCTGCCCGCACCAACCACCCCCGCTAATCCCAGGATTTCACCGGCATGCACCTCAAAAGAGATATGGGCAAAACCTTCACCACTCAGATCGGCAACTTCTATCACCGGTTGATTGGACTGAGCACGCGCTTGAGAGCGGCGGTTACCGGGCAGCTCCAGCCATAGCTTCTGGGTATCAGATAATTCGCTGTTTTTGGTCTGTGGCTTAATAGCCTGAATAATCGTATCGATGGAGAAATCAGTGGTGGCGCCACTTAGAGCGATGCCACCATCACGCATGACACTGACCCAATCTGCCAGTTGACGAATTTCAGGTAATTTGTGGGAGATAAATACCACTCCGACACCTTGCTGCAATAACATTTTGATTTGGCTAAATAGACGATTGGTTTCCGCCGGTGTTAGTGACGCTGTTGGCTCATCAAGGATCAAAATACGTGAGTCACGCATCAGGCCGCGCATAATTTCTACTAACTGTTGATCTGCTACATCCAGTGAACCGGCGCTGACTGACAGATCCAAATGGCAACCCAGGTTTTTGAGTAATTGCGCCATCTTCTTCTTGTCAGCCTGATGTTTGGGCAAACGAAACAGAATATTTTCTTGTACCGACAGATTGGCAAATAGCATCGGTTCTTGGGGGACCAAATAGATACCGAGTTGATGTGCTTTTGCTGGGGTAAGGTTAAGGCAGGGTTGCCCATTGATCTCGATGGTACCGCTGTCTGGTGGCAGCACGCCGGCGATGATCTTCATCAACGTCGATTTCCCCGCGCCATTTCCTCCCAACAGGGCATGTACCTGTCCTGGTTGCAGAGTAAAGTCGATACTCTTCAATACCACTACGCCGGAAAACTGCTTGCTGATACCACGAACCTGGAGCAGCGGTGGCGGATTGGTGTGCGGCATCAGTGGCTCCTGTTTATGAACAAAAATATTTTA
>NZ_JAZGQE010000087.1:0-18974 GCF_048593885.1 Yersinia sp. 1252 StPb PI
ATAATTTTAAATATTACCTCTAAAAAATAAGTAGAGCAGATATAATCTGCACATGCTTTTACTCACAAAGTTATCCACAGATTGGATCTTCAGGATCACTACGTAAAAATGCTCTCTTTCGCACAACAATGGACGCTAAAATTCGTCTCTTGTCGCCAGCTATGGCATTCTTAGCGTTAGACCTTGCTGAATAAAGATGAAGAAACCCTATGGCCCAGATTGCAGAAAACCCATTGATCCTCGTTGACGGTTCCTCTTACCTCTATCGTGCTTACCATGCGTTCCCACCACTGACCAACGGCAGCGGTGAACCAACGGGGGCGATGTACGGCGTGTTGAACATGTTGCGCAGTCTATTGCTGCAATATCGTCCTAGCCATGTAGCGGTAGTATTCGATGCTAAAGGTAAAACATTCCGTGATGAGCTTTTCGCTGACTATAAATCCCACCGGCCACCGATGCCAGATGATTTGCGAGCTCAAATTGAGCCGTTGCACCAAATGGTTAAGGCAATGGGGCTACCTTTATTGGTTGTCTCCGGTGTTGAGGCCGACGATGTTATTGGTACTTTAGCGCAGGAAGCTGAAAAAGCAGGTCATGCTGTATTAATCAGTACCGGTGATAAGGATATGGCGCAATTAGTTACGCCAAATATCACTTTAATCAATACAATGAATAACGCTATTTTGGGGCCACAGGAAGTCTGTGAAAAATATGGTGTTCCTCCTGAATTGATTATTGATTTTCTAGCACTAATGGGGGATTCCTCAGACAATATTCCAGGGGTTCCAGGTGTTGGCGAAAAGACCGCACAAGCTTTATTGCAAGGTTTGGGTGGGCTGGATGCGCTGTTCAGTAATTTGGATAAAATATCCACACTGACATTCCGTGGTGCCAAAACCATGTCAGCCAAGTTAGAGCAGAATAAAGATGTTGCTTATCTCTCCTATAAATTAGCCACCATTAAAACAGATGTTGAATTGGATGTGACTTGTGATGAGCTAAAAGTTTCCCCCCCAGATGATGATCAATTACATCAGTTATTCAGCCGTTATGAATTTAAGCGCTGGTTAGTGGATGTAGAAGCGGGCAAATGGCTGGACGGTAAAAAAGATCGGCCAACGGCACAAACAAGTAATAAAGCTTTTGTGGCAGTAGAGCCAGCTGATGCGGTTGAGGTCACCGCAGTACTATCACAAGAAAATTATCAGACCATTTTGGATGAGAAATCCTTAGTAGAGTGGATTGAGCGCCTCAAAAAAGCAGAGGTTTTCGCGTTTGATACTGAGACTGACGGCCTGGATACGCTTAGCAGCAATTTAATTGGTATCTCTTTTGCCGTTGCACCAGGCGAAGCCGCTTATTTACCCTTGGCGCATGATTATTTGGACTCTCCTGCACAGCTCGACCGGGATTGGGTTTTGGCCACGCTAAAACCACTACTGGAAGACGATAAAGCCCTTAAAGTTGGCCAGAATCTCAAGTTTGACCAAAGTATGCTGGCACGTTATGGCATTGAGCTGCGCGGTATCGCTTTCGATACTATGCTGGAATCTTACGTTTTAGACAGTGTTGCTGGTCGCCATGATATGGATAGTCTGGCAGAACGTTATCTCAACCACAAAACTATTACCTTTGAAGAGATCGCCGGTAAGGGTAAAAACCAACTAACCTTTAATCAAATTGCGTTGGAACAAGCAGGCCCTTATGCCGCAGAAGATGCCGACGTTACGCTACAGTTGCATCTGGTGCTGTGGCCAAAACTGCAACAAAGTGAAGGGTTAAAGCGGGTATTCCAGGAAATTGAGATGCCGCTATTGCCAATTCTGTCTCGCATCGAGCGCACTGGTGTCTTGATTGACCAGAATATCTTGGCCGCACATTCAAAAGAGCTGACTATCCGCCTTGATGAGTTAGAAAAACAGGCTCATGAATTGGCTGAAGAGCCGTTCAACCTGGCATCACCTAAGCAGCTTCAGACCATTTTGTACGAAAAACAAAAACTGCCCATCTTGAAGAAAACCCCTGGCGGGGCCGCGTCAACTAATGAAGAAGTGTTGGCTGAGCTGGCATTAGATTACCCGTTGCCGAAGGTGATCCTTGAATATCGTGGTCTGGCTAAGCTGAAAAGTACCTATACCGACAAGCTGCCGTTGATGATTAACCCAGTTTCGGGCCGGGTCCATACCTCTTATCACCAGGCGGTGACAGCGACAGGGCGTTTGTCCTCACGTGATCCTAACCTGCAAAACATTCCAGTGCGGAATGAAGAAGGGCGTCGTATACGGCAGGCTTTTATTGCGCCCCAAGGCTATCGCATTATGGCGGCTGACTACTCACAGATTGAGCTGCGTATTATGGCGCACTTGTCGCAGGATAAAGGGCTATTAGCTGCATTTGCTGCGGGAAAAGATATCCACCGTGCGACAGCGGCGGAAGTCTTTGGTATGCCACTGGAAAAGGTCACAACTGAACAACGCCGCAGTGCCAAGGCCATTAACTTTGGTCTTATTTATGGTATGAGCGCTTTTGGTCTGGCGCGACAGTTAAGCATTCCCCGTGGAGAGGCGCAGCGCTATATGGATCTCTATTTTGAGCGCTATCCCGGTGTGTTGGAATACATGGAGCGCACACGTAAGCAAGCCGCCGATCAAGGTTATGTCACCACGCTGGATGGCCGTCGCCTCTATTTGCCAGATATTCATTCTCGTAATGCAACTCGCCGTAAAGCTGCTGAACGTGAAGCTATCAATGCGCCAATGCAAGGTACCGCCGCTGATATTATCAAACGGGCAATGATTGCAGTGGATGCCTGGTTACAACAGGAACCAGAACCATTGGTGCGAGTAATCATGCAGGTACACGATGAATTAGTGTTTGAAGTGCATGAAAGTGTATTGGAAAGCGCGGAACAAAAGATTCGTGAACTGATGGAGCAGAGTATGCAACTGGCGGTACCACTGAAGGTGGATGTCGGTGTTGGTGATAACTGGGACCAGGCTCACTAGCTTTGTGGGTAAGTGGCGATAAATAAAGCATTTTATGTAATTAAGCTACATTTATCCGCCATTATGCGGGGAAGATGTGCGCTGAATCGTGCCAATTTGTGTAACTATACAACAAAAAATTCTTTTGCCCCGCGAAAAAATGATGTAGAGTTACAGACGTAGGGTACAGAGGTAAGATGTTCTATCTTTCAGACCTTTTACTTCACGTAATCGGATTTGGCTATATATTAGCCGCCCCAGTCATTTATTGACTGGGGCGTTTTTTATTGGGATTTGTGAGCACTTTTCGCGAACCGATAGGGAAACAGCCCGGCATTACCCGTGAAAATATGGTTTGATGATTTTTACTCTAGGGGGGACGTGGTATTGCCAGGTATTAACTCAGGGCGATATAAAACATCACCCTTGGGGATAACAGCCCTTGCGGGCTGCTGTTAGCGCTTACTCACCTTCATCGTCATAATCATCAATCATAACTTCTGGTGGTATCTCGTTAAACCAGGTATCCAGTTTTTCCCGGAGTTTTTCGACGCCAATCTTTTTCAAAGAAGAGAAAGCTTCAACCTGAATATCACCCATAAATGGAATAATCGCTTCTCGCACCATGTTCAATTGAGCCTTACGGGCGCCAGAAGCCAGCTTATCCGCTTTGGTCAGCAATAATAGAACCGGGGTGCCAACCGCAACCGCCCAGGTAATCATTTGCTGATCTAAATCTTTCAGTGGATGGCGAATATCCATCAACACAACTAATCCTTTCAGACAGTTACGCTTTTGCAAATACTCACCCAGCGCGCGTTGCCATTTGAGTTTCATCTCTTCCGGGACTTCAGCATAGCCATAGCCCGGTAAGTCAACCAGACGAATACCGTCAACGACTTCAAATAGGTTAATTAGCTGAGTACGGCCGGGTGTTTTACTGGTTCTGGCCAGACCTTTCTGGTTAGTTAACGTATTAAGTGCACTCGATTTACCGGCATTTGAACGGCCAGCAAATGCCACCTCAATACCTTCATCACGTGGCAGATGGCGGATATCCGGAGCACTGATGACGAAGTGGGTCATGTGATAGTTATAGTTTCTAATAGTCAAAATTTGTCGTCTCCGTGAGAGATAGCTTACATGCAGCGATTATAACTGCATCAGGCAAAAAAAAGGGGGTTTATCTTTTATACCCTTCAAGTAAGAGGGTTCAGGTATACTGGCAGGCGCGTTGGTTAAGTTGCCTTGAGGGCCGCAGATATGGCAAGGATGGCGCATTGCAGGAGGGAGATATCCGGTTGTTATGTCAGTGCAGGGAGTGTGCTGTAAGGATATCCTGCCGCAGAAGATGCGAAAAAGGGCGACAGGTTAATCTGCCGCCTTTTTTCTTTCTCTTCTTTCTGCTAGATTCCGGCCCAATCCTATACTAAATCCGATCCCATACTTATTTACCCATTTAAGAGCACAGGTTATGAAGCAGCCAAATAAAGCACCACGCGCGAATATTGCGGCCCCGAAAGGCACCGCGACGCCTAAGCGTATTAGAAAGACCCGTGTAGAGCTTGATATCGAAGCTCGCGAGCGTAAACGTCAGAAGAAACACAGTGGCAATCGCTCAGGGGCGAGAACCAATGTAGAAGGTAGCAATAAGAAGGGCCAGTCCGAGACTCAAGAGAAAGATCCACGCATCGGCAGTAAAGTACCTGTGCCGCTGGTGGTTGAGAGTAAGGTTAAAGCTAAGCCAACCACTAAGCCGGTGGCTAAAGTTGAAGCTAAGCCACGTCTGACGCCGGAAGAAGAGCTGTCTAAGCTGGAAAACGATGAGCGTCTGGATGCATTGCTGGATCGTCTGGATAATGATGAAGTATTGAGCAAAGAAGATCAGGCTTATGTTGATCTGACGTTGGATCGTATTGATGCCCTAATGGAACAATTGGGTATTGAATTGGGCGACGATGAAGATGACGAAGCGCCAGAAGAAAAGCAGGAAGACATTTTGCAATTGCTGAAACGCGGTAACCCAAAAGATACATTTTAAACCATGAATTGGGTGATCCCGATAATAGCCCTACTGCTTACATGTTATCTAGTGTGGTTATTGGGTAAACTATGGCTACTGTCGCAACGAAGAAAGCGGTTGCGCAGTGCTACTGCGGCCAGACAACGAAAACATCTACCCTCTAACCGGCCCGGTAGGCGCAAATATCGGAAGGAATGAACATGTCTGAGCAGGCTATAGTTTGGGATTTATCCCTGATTCAAAAATATAATTATTCAGGGCCGCGCTATACGTCGTACCCCACTGCGCTCGAATTCAGTGAAGATTATAATGAATCTGCTTTTCAGCAGGCAGTGAAGCGTTACCCACAACGGCCTTTGTCGCTGTATGTGCATATCCCGTTTTGCCATAAGCTGTGTTATTTCTGCGGCTGCAATAAGCTGGTGACGCGGCAACAGCATAAAGCTGATGAGTATCTGGCGGTCTTGGAAAAAGAGATCCGCCAGCGTGCGGCGTTATTTGTTGGGCGTCAGGTTAGCCAGATGCACTGGGGCGGTGGTACGCCCACTTACCTGAATAAAATACAAATTACCCACCTGATGAACCTGTTGCGTGAAAACTTTGATTTCCTGCCCGGTGCTGAGCAATCAATAGAAGTGGACCCACGTGAAATTGAACTGGATGTCCTTGATCACCTGCGTGCTGAGGGGTTTAACCGCCTAAGCATGGGGGTGCAAGATTTTAATAAAGAGGTTCAACGGCTGGTTAATCGTGAGCAGGATGAGGATTTTATCTTTGCCCTGATTGCCCGCGCTAAAGCCCTTGGTTTTAACTCAACCAATATCGATTTGATTTATGGTTTGCCAAAACAGACACCAGAGAGTTTTGCTTTTACCCTCAAACGGGTGGCAGAGCTGAATCCTGATCGTCTGAGTGTGTTCAATTACGCACATTTACCGAGTCTGTTTGCTGCTCAACGTAAAATTAAAGATGCCGATCTGCCGAGCGCCGAACAGCGGCTAGATATTTTGCAGCACACCATCAGTTTCTTAACTGAGTCTGGCTATCAATTTATTGGTATGGATCATTTTGCCCGGCCAGATGATGAATTAGCCATTGCGCAGCGTGAAGGTGAATTACACCGTAATTTTCAAGGTTATACCACCCAAGGCGACAGTGATTTACTTGGTTTGGGGGTTTCTGCTATCAGCATGTTGGGTGACAGCTATGCGCAGAATGAAAAAGATTTGAAGACTTACTATTCCTGCGTGGAGCAGCGTGGCAATGCGCTGTGGCGTGGTTTGGCGATGACTGAAGATGATTGCTTGCGCCGTGATGTGATTAAAACGCTGATTTGTAATTTCCAAATCAGCTATCAGCCGATTGAGCAGCAGTATGGTATTCGTTTTGCAGATTATTTTGCTGAAGATTTTGAGCTACTAGCACCTTTCGAACAAGATGGGCTGGTGGAGCGGGATGATAAAGGCATTCGGGTAACACCGCGCGGGCGCTTACTGATTCGTAATATTTGTATGTGTTTCGATATCTATTTACGGAAACAGGCGCGCAAGCAGCAGTTTTCACGCGTGATCTGATGATGTTCCCCCTCAATGGTCAACATTACCTTGAGGGGGAATTTAGGCAGGAATTACTCTCTTTCTCCCAACTACTCCATTCCCAGCTCTTTTAACTTACGCGTTAAGGTGTTGCGGCCCCAACCCAGCAGACGTGCCGCTTCTTGCTTATGACCTTGAGTATGGCGTAATGCCGTGGTTAACAGCGTACGCTCCATTTCCGGCTGTGCCTCAGATAACAGGTCCTGATGACCAGAACGTAGGGCGCGTTCAGCCCATTGTGCCAATAGGGTTGCCCAGTTGTCCGGCGTCCGCTGACCTGAAGCATCTGGCGTGCTGGTTTCAAACAGTTCAGAAGGTAAATCCTGAGTCAGTACTTCCTGCCCGGCAGCCATCACCGTCAGCCAGCGACAGGTGTTTTCCAGTTGGCGCACGTTACCCTGCCAAGGCAGACGGGTTAGCGCCACTTCGGTCTCAGGGTGCAGATTTTTGGCTTCCACACCTAACTCTTTAGCCGCCACTTGCAAGAAGTAACGAGCCAAACGCGGAATGTCTTCACGACGTTCACGCAGCGGTGGCAGATGTACCCGAATCACATTCAGACGATGGAATAAATCCTCACGGAATTTACCTTCCTGAACACGCAGCTCCAGATTTTGGTGGGTAGCGGCAATAATACGAACATCTACTTTGACCGGTGCGTAACCCCCGACGCGATAAAACTGACCATCAGCCAGCACGCGTAACAGGCGGGTTTGTACATCCAATGGCATATCACCGATTTCATCTAAAAACAGTGTGCCGCCATCGGCTTGTTCAAAACGACCCTGGCGCACTTGATTCGCGCCGGTAAAGGCACCTTTCTCGTGGCCGAATAATTCAGATTCAATTAAATCTTTCGGGATCGCCGCCATATTCAGCGCGATAAACGGCGCTTTAGCCCGTGGGCTGTGGCGATGTAACGCATGGGCCACTAACTCTTTACCGGTACCCGACTCACCGTTAATCAGCACACTAATAGAAGAACGAGATAAGCGGCCGATGATGCGGAAAACGTCTTGCATCGCCGGTGCTTCGCCAATGATATCAGCGGTTGGACCGCTGGCGGGTTGGCTGCGTGCCGGTTGCTGCTGCTCCTGATAATGGCTGATAGCCCGCTCAACCAGAGCTACGGCTTCATCAATATCAAAAGGTTTAGGCAGGTAATCAAAAGCCCCTTGCTGATAGGCACTGACCGCAGCATCCAAATCAGAATGTGCCGTCATTATGATGACCGGGAGCATCGGGTGGCGCTGCTTAATCTGTTTCAGCAGGGCTAATCCGTCCATGCCAGGCATGCGAATATCCGATAACAACACATCCGGGGTTTGTGTCGCGAGTGCATCCAACACCTGGTTACCGGTATCGAAGGTTGCACAGTTCAGACCTGCTCCAGTCAGTGCACGTTCAAGCACCCAGCGGATGGAGCTATCGTCATCGACGATCCAGACTATCCCTCGTTGCATAGAAACCTCACTGGCGAATAGGCAGGTAAACCGAGAATTCGGTATGTCCCGGCCAACTGTTGAATTCAATTTTACCCGAATGTTGATCGATAAGATTACGGGCGATAGACAAGCCAAGGCCAGTCCCCCCCTCGCGACCACTTACCATCGGATAGAACACGGTATCTTGTAATTGCGTTGGAACGCCCGGACCGTCATCTTCAATATCAATGCGAGCGCTCAAACGATAGCGCATACCATGCAGTGTTATCTGAAAAGCAGTACGGGTGCGTAGCGTAATAGTGCCGCCAGCTCCCCCCAAAGCCTGTAATGCATTACGAGTGATATTCAGCAACACTTGTTCAATTTGGTCTGGATCATGGGCCAGTTCAGGCAAACTTGGGTCATAGTCACGGATTAACGTCACATTATCCGGTTTTTCCAGCGAGACTAACTGACAAACCCGTTCAGCAACCTGATGGATACTTTGTGTGATGTGTTGACCGGGCCGTTGTGGGCCTAATAAGCGATCAACCAAGTTACGTAAGCGGTCTGCCTGCTCAATGATCACTTTGGTATATTCCAACAATGCTGGATCAGGCAATGCTTTAGACAATAATTGTGCTGCCCCCCGTAAGCCACCTAACGGGTTCTTAATCTCATGAGCCAGCCCACGAACCAGATCACGGGCTGCGACTTGCTGTGCATGTTGTAATTGTTCTTGGCTTAACCGACGCTGATTATCCATCGGCGCCATTTCCAGCAATATAAAACCTTCTGGCAGTGATTGTGCTGTCAGCGACAAAATATGCGCGCGGCCATCAACAACTACGGTCACCTCGTTATCGGTAAAACCTTGACCGGCGATCAGACTTTCCCGCATCAGGTCGATATTAAGAGAAAAATAGCCTAATAAATCGGGCAGGGGTGTACCAAAAAGTTTACGAGAGCTTTGCGCCAGAAGTTGCTGTGCAGCGGGATTGGCATAATGGATAGCCAAATCATCATCTAATAGCAGAATACTATTAATGAGAGAATTAAGGATCTGCCCAGCATCGGGCAGCGTGCCTGTTGCCATTACGCAGACTCCTGCACTCTTTTGGTGAATACATCCTAATCGGTTCAGTCGTGACTGAGCCAGAGGAAATATGACGAAAACGAAAAGTGGAGAAAAAAGCCCATCCGAAGATGGGCCAAAAGTTTCCACGGCAACAAAAAAAACGGCTAACTAAAATTAAACGCTGTAATACAGTTCGAACTCAACTGGGTGCGGAGTCATACGAACGCGGTCCATTTCTTCTTTACGCAGTTCGATATAAGCATCGATGGCGTCGTCAGTGAACACGCCACCACGGGTCAGGAACTCGCGGTCTTCGTTCAATGCAGCCATCGCTTCGTCCAGTGAACCTGCAACTTTTGGAATTTCTGCTTCTTCTTCCGGTGGCAAGTCATACAGGTTTTTGTCCATCGCATCACCTGGGTGAATTTTGTTGATGATGCCATCAAGACCAGCCATCAGCAGTGCTGCGAAGCACAAGTATGGGTTAGCGGCTGGATCCGGGAAGCGTGCTTCAATACGACGCGCTTTCGGGCTGGCAACCACTGGGATACGGATAGAAGCTGAACGGTTACGGGCAGAGTATGCCAACATGACCGGAGCTTCGTAGCCTGGGACCAAACGCTTGTAGGAGTTAGTCGTTGGGTTAGCCAAGGCGTTAATTGCTTTTGCGTGCTTGATGATACCGCCGATGTAGAACAGCGCCATTTCAGACAGGCCAGCATATTTGTCACCGGCGAACAGGTTAGTACCGTTCTTGGACAAAGACATATGGCAGTGCATGCCTGAACCATTATCACCAAACATTGGTTTTGGCATAAAGGTCGCAGTTTTGCCGAATGCGTGTGCCACGTTGTGCACCACATATTTGTAGATCTGAATTTCATCGGCTTTCTTGGTCATGGTATTGAAGCGAGTAGCCACTTCGTTCTGACCAGCGGTAGCCACTTCATGGTGATGCGCTTCTACTACCAGGCCCATTTCTTCCATGGTCAGACACATGGTAGAACGCAGGTCCTGTGAAGAATCAACCGGAGGAACTGGGAAGTAACCGCCTTTCACTGCCGGACGGTGGCCTTTGTTGCCGCCTTCGTATTTGGTGCTGGAGTTCCATGCGCCTTCGATGTCATCGATAGCGACATGAGAGCCACGGATACTGCTACCAAAACGAACATCGTCAAACAGGAAGAATTCTGGTTCTGGCCCAAACAGCACGGTATCTGCGATACCTGAAGATTTCAGGAACTCTTCTGCGCGTTTTGAGATTGAACGTGGGTCGCGATCATAGCCTTGCAGGGTACCTGGCTCAAGAATGTCACAACGGATAATCAGTGTGGAATCTTCGAAGAACGGATCCATAACAGCGGTGCTGGCGTCTGGCATCAGTACCATGTCGGATTCGTTAATGCCTTTCCAGCCACCAATCGAGGAGCCATCAAACATTTTGCCTTCTTCGAAGAAGTCAGCGTTGACCTGATGAGCCGGAATAGTGATGTGCTGCTCTTTCCCTTTGGTATCGGTGAAGCGCAAATCAACAAATTTCACTTCGTGCTCATTCAGCATCGTCAAAACATGTTCAGCGGACATACTTATATCTCCTGGATTTGTCATAGTCGTCGTGGAACGATTATCGTTTGGGTGTTCAGTTATCTTTTTATTCAGGCTAACGCTCATGCTGATTTTTCATGACCGTTATTCATGCTAAACTGCGTCATAAAGTCTATTGCGAAATCTATGCCAACTTTCCAAACGCCCCGTTTATGCCATATCATAGGGGTCTGCTGATATTCAGTATGCACCAGGATAGTTATATTGCACTATTTTGGTGCTTCATTTGCGTCGTTGGGCACTGTATTGGTGCAAAGGTGGGCCGAGAGGCTATTTTTGCACCGTGAAAGGGATCACAAACTAACCGCCGTCAGGTTGTTTATAAGAGAAGTTTGTGATCTTGTTTAGTCCCTCGCTTAATACGTGTACAATAGCGCGCTATTTCTAAATGCCTGAGGCAAAAAAGCTGTGATCGAGAATCTGCGTAACATCGCCATTATTGCGCACGTTGACCATGGGAAAACTACCCTGGTTGATAAGTTGCTACAACAATCTGGTACGTTCGGTGAACGTGCTGAAGCAACTGAACGTGTAATGGACTCCAACGATTTGGAGAAAGAGCGTGGGATAACCATCCTCGCGAAAAATACCGCCATTAACTGGAAAGACTACCGCATCAACATCGTGGATACCCCAGGACACGCCGATTTCGGTGGTGAGGTTGAGCGTGTAATGTCTATGGTTGACTCTGTGCTGCTGGTCGTCGACGCAATGGATGGCCCGATGCCGCAGACCCGTTTCGTGACCAAAAAAGCCTTTGCTCATGGTCTGAAACCAATCGTGGTTATCAACAAAGTTGACCGTCCTGGCGCGCGTCCTGATTGGGTTGTCGATCAGGTGTTCGACCTGTTCGTAAACCTGGATGCCACTGACGAACAACTGGACTTCCCTATCATTTACGCATCAGCATTGATGGGTATTGCGGGCGAAGACCACAATGATATGTCGGCAGACATGACTCCGCTGTATCAGGCAATCATCGACCATGTGCCTGCACCAGACGTAGACAGCACCGGTCCATTGCAGATGCAAATCTCCCAGTTGGACTACAACAACTACGTAGGTGTTATCGGCATCGGCCGTATCAAACGTGGTGTTGTTAAGCCTAACCAGCAAGTTACTGTTATCGATAGCGAAGGTAAGACCCGCAACGGTAAAATCGCTAAAGTACTGGGCCATATGGGTCTGGAACGTATCGAAGCAACTATGGCTGAAGCTGGCGATATCGTTGCTATCACCGGTTTGGGCGAGTTGAACATCTCTGACACTATCTGTGATGTGAATGCTGTTGAAGCATTGCCAGCACTGTCTGTTGATGAACCAACTGTTACCATGTATTTCTGCGTTAACACCTCTCCGTTCTGTGGTAAAGAAGGCAAGTACGTGACTTCACGTCAGATCCTTGACCGTTTGAACAAAGAGCTGATTCATAACGTAGCACTGCGTGTTGAAGAAACTGAAGATGCTGACGCATTCCGCGTATCAGGCCGTGGTGAACTTCACCTGTCGGTTCTGATCGAAAACATGCGCCGCGAAGGTTTCGAGCTGGCTGTTTCTCGTCCTAAAGTTATCAACCGTGTTATCGACGGCCGTAATCAAGAACCATTTGAAAGCGTAACTCTGGATATCGAAGAACAGCACCAGGGCGCAGTAATGCAAGCCATGGGTGAGCGTAAGGGTGACGTGAAGGACATGGTTCCAGACGGCAAAGGTCGCATTCGTCTGGATTATATGATCCCAAGCCGTGGCCTGATTGGCTTCCGTACTGAATTCATGACTATGACTTCTGGTACTGGTCTGCTGTACTCCACATTCAGTCACTACGATGATGTGCGTCCAGGCGAGATCGGCCAACGTCAAAACGGCGTACTGATCTCTAACGGTCAGGGTAAAGCTGTGGCATTCGCACTGTACAAACTGCAAGACCGCGGCAAGCTGTTTATTGGTCACGCGACTGAAGTGTATGAAGGCCAGATCATCGGTATTCACTCACGTTCTAACGACCTGACTGTAAACTGCCTGACCGGTAAGCAACTGACCAACATGCGTGCATCCGGTACTGACGAAGCAACCACTCTGGTTCCTTTCTTGAAGAAAACTCTTGAACAGGCACTGGAATTCATCGATGACGATGAATTGGTAGAAGTTACCCCGCAATCAATTCGTATCCGTAAGCGTCACCTGACGGAAAACGATCGTAAGCGTGCAGGTCGTGGTCCTAAAGAAGGTTAATTCTTCTTGGTACTGCTGATACTTAGGGCGCGAAAAGCGCCCTGAGTTCTATCCTCTGCTTCCTTGAAGCTGCAACTGTGTTAGCTTCGCTCACTCACCCGAATCACTTACCTGTGTAAGCTCATCGGGATGAATTCACTTGCCGCCTTGTTGCAACTCCAATGCCTTTGGGGATACTTTTTATTTTTTTCCGCTGCGGTAAAATATTATTTTTCCTGACTGACCCCTCCTTTTTCTTCCTCTCTCTGTTCAGTTTTCCCTTTTCCCGTTACAGTGAAACTCACCATCTAATTGGGAGAGCGCCATGCTGTATATCTTTGATCTAGGTAATGTGATTGTCGATATCGACTTCAAACGCGTATTGGGCGTTTGGAGCAAATTAAGCAGTGTCCCGCTGGCGACGTTGAGTGAGCGGTTTACCATGGGCGAGGTCTTCCAGCAGCATGAGCGCGGTGAAATTAGCGATGAAGAGTTTGCTCACCAGCTCAGTGATGAGATGGGGCTATCTCTAAGTTTTGAACAGTTTGCCGAAGGCTGGCAGGCGGTATTTGTCGCTTTGCGCCCGGAAGTGATCGCCATTATGCAAAAGTTGCGTCAGGAAGGGCATCGGGTGGTGGTGTTATCCAATACTAACCGGCTGCATTGTAATTACTGGCCCCAACATTACCCTGAAGTGGCTGCCGCCGCTGACCATATGTATCTGTCCCAGGATTTGGGCATGCGCAAGCCGGAAGCGAGAATTTATCAGCATGTGCTGAGTGCGGAAAACATCCCGGCGGAGCAGGCGGTATTCTTTGATGATGTTGAAGCAAATGTTGTTGCAGCCAGAATTGTAGGTATCACCGCAATTCATGTCATAGACCGAAAGGTTATTCCTGCTTATTTTCCCTGATAAGTTCTTACTCCAGACGTTAATGGGTTAGCCTTAAATATCACGCTAACCCATAACCGAGCCTAAACACCGGTATTGACTGAGAGATAAACATGGCGAGTTTTCTGCGTTTTCGCTTATCTGCATCTTTAAAACCCTACATTACGTTCGGGCGAATGCTCTACACCCGAATAGATAAAGATGGGTTAACCATGCTGGCTGGGCATTTGGCGTATGTGTCATTACTTTCTCTAGTGCCATTGGTCACTGTGATTTTTGCTCTGTTCGCGGCTTTTCCCATGTTTGCTGATATCAGCATAAAATTGAAAGCCTTCATATTTGCCAATTTTATGCCTGCCACTGGCGATATTATCCAAAACTACCTTGAGCAGTTTGTTGCCAACTCAAATCGTATGACGGTGGTGGGCACCAGCGGCTTGATTGTGACAGCACTGCTGCTGATTTACTCCGTCGACAGTGTGCTTAACATTATTTGGCGCAGTAAGGTTCACCGGTCACTGGTGTTTTCATTTGCCGTTTATTGGATGGTACTGACATTAGGGCCAATTCTCGTCGGGGCCAGTATGGTGATCAGCTCATACCTGCTTTCATTGCAATGGCTGGCAAATGCCCAGGTAGACAGCATGATTGATGAGACATTACGGCTATTTCCGCTCTTGATTTCCTGGGTTTCTTTTTGGTTATTGTACAGTGTGGTTCCGACAGTACGGGTGCCCGCCCGGGATGCACTTATTGGTGCGCTGGTGGCTGCATTGCTCTTCGAATTGGGTAAGAAAGGATTCACGATGTATATCACGCTGTTTCCGTCTTATCAGTTGATTTACGGGGTGCTGGCGGTTATCCCCATCTTATTCCTTTGGGTTTACTGGAGTTGGTGCATCGTGCTACTGGGGGCAGAAATCACCGTGACCTTGGGTGAGTATCGAGCACAGCGGTCTAAAGTGGTCATTGAGGAAAACCAGAGTCAGGAGATGTAAGGCATTATGATTGCGTTGATTCAACGGGCGCTTAGCGCCAGTGTTGTCGTAGATGGGAATGTTGTTGGTGAGATTGGGCCTGGATTATTGATATTGCTGGGGGTCGAACAAGAGGACACCGAGCAAAAAGCACAGCGTCTATGTGAAAAGGTTTTGGGGTACCGGATTTTTGGCGATGAGAACGACAAAATGAATCTCAACGTCCTGCAAGCTGGTGGCAGTGTGCTAGTCGTCTCGCAATTTACACTAGTGGCAGATACGCAAAAAGGCATGAGACCAAGCTTTTCCCGTGGTGCAGTTCCGGCAGAAGCTGATCGGCTTTATCAGTATTTTGTTGCCCAGTGTCGTGAGCGTGGTGTAAAAACGGAAACGGGATTATTTGCCGCAGATATGAAAGTCAGTTTGGTAAACGATGGCCCAGTGACTTTCTGGTTACAGGTCTAGAGGCAGAATAGTGCCCAAAACTGAGGGTTATTTTATTGATAATTTTAAAAAGAGAATGCTTCTATGTATCACTTGCGTGTGCCCATAACAGAACAAGAACTCAAAGATTATTATCAATTCCGCTGGGAAATGTTACGCAAGCCGTTGCACCAACCGGTTGGCTCAGAGAAAGATGCTTATGATGCGATGGCCCATCATCAAATGGTGGTGGATGAGCAGGGTAAACCTGTCGCTATTGGGCGGTTATATATCAATGCAGATAATGAGGCTGCGATTCGTTTTTTGGCCGTTGACCCATCAGTGCGCGCCAAAGGTTTGGGAACGCTGGTGGCAATGACCTTAGAGTCAGTTGCGCGGCAGGAAGGGGTGAAGCGAGTTGTGTGTAGCGCGCGTGAAGATGCGGTAGATTTCTTCGCCAAGCTGGGCTTTGTCAGTCAGGGGGAAATAACCGCCCCGCAAACCACACCTGTGCGCCACTTTTTAATGATAAAACCGGTTGTGACCATGGACGATATTCTGCATCGCCCTGATTGGTGCGGTCAGTTGCAGCAAGCCTGGTACGACCATATTCCGCTTAGTGAAAAAATGGGGGTGCGCATCAGCCAATATACCGGCCAGCGTTTCGTCACTACCATGCCAGAGGCGGGTAATCAAAATCCTCACCATACCTTATTTGCTGGCAGCCTTTTTTCGTTGGCGACCCTGACGGGCTGGGGCTTGATTTGGCTATTATTGCGTGAGCGCCATTTGGGCGGCACGATTATTCTCGCTGATGCCCACATTCGTTACAGTGCGCCGGTTACTGGTCGGCCCCGGGCTGTGGCTGAGCTAAGTTCCCTGAGTGGTGATCTGGATAGATTGGCCCGTGGCCGTCGTGCCAGAGTGCAGTTAGACGTGAATCTATTTGGTGATGAAGATGCTGGTGCTGTTTTCTCAGGAACTTACATGGTGTTGCCAGTTGCTGCTGGAGAGGATGCCGTGAGTTAATTCACGCCCTCCGCTATGTCCGCTTTACTGATAACAGATGAGCGGGTGTACATTTATAACTTTCTTTTATCCTCCCGCTTTCTATCTATACATTCTTTTCCTGTGACCCCTCGCACTAATTTATCGAATTCTTTGCTGTGGTATGTGCAATATTCAATAGATAACTTACAGTTATATATTCATGTTTCTGATTGATCATTTTTTGGAGGCGAATCAAAAAGTAATTTTCTCAGTGTTACCCACTGACCAATATACTAAATATGATTGATATAATTAAATAAAATCATGCATAGATACTTGTCTTATTTCTTTTTGAATCACAGCAATCACCTCCAGATGGTTCGATTTTGATTCCCCATCCTTGGTGTCAAGGAGGGAGTTATGATGGTATGTAATGAGAAAACATCAATTAATGTTATTGGTTCATCCGCAGCATTTAAGCAACTTTTACGTTTAGTTGACCGGGTTGCGCCATCACAACAAACTTTACTGATTTGTGGCCCTACTGGGTGTGGAAAAGAAGTTATTGCCCAACTGATACACCAACGTAGCAAAAATCCTTCAGCTCCATTTATTGATCTCAACTGTGGCGCAATCCCTGAGCATTTGGTTGAAGCTGAGCTATTTGGTCATGTTAAAGGTGCGTTTACGGGTGCCTCTGGTGATCGGCGTGGTCATCTGGAAATGGTCGGTAATGGCACGCTATTTTTAGATGAAATAGGTGAAATGCCTCTGTCAGTGCAGCCTAAGCTATTGCGTGCATTGGAAACCCGTACTTTCCGGCCTATCGGCAGCAGCGACATTCGCCACTTTAATGGGCGAGTGGTCGCTGCCACTCACCGAAATTTACTTGCTCAGGTAAAAAGTGGTGTTTTTAGGGAAGACCTCTATTACCGCTTAGGTGTCATTACTCTGGATATTCCTGCTCTCAGCCAGCGAAGGGAGGATATCCCCGCATTAATTGACTATTTCTCAGGGTTACAAACTCACCCGTTAGTTTTCAATTCTCATGCTATGTCTTACTTACAGCAGTATCCCTGGCCGGGTAATGTGCGGGAATTGCGCAATCTGGTCGACAGGCTTGCGGCATTATCTGATAGCCATTTAATTACGCGTGAGGTGTTGGATACCTTTATGCCAACCTCACAACTCGAAGTGAAAGTGTCATCTGACCTGCTTGCTGATGCCATGCTGGCATTGCCGGGGGCTGATAAGCTCGTTGCGGTGGAGCAGTTATTGATAGACCGAGCGTTGCAGCGTACTACCGGTAATAAAACCGCAGCGGCACAACTATTAGGGATTAGTCGTAAGTCAGTGGAACGGCGAATTCATGGCCGGATGGATAAACGGCCAATAGCATTACAACACTTGCAGGAAGGTATGCGGTTAATGAATTGCTCCGCCTACCATGAAGCCATCGTTGATTTACAGAAAGGGTTACAACTACTGCTGGGAATCACCTTGGATGAAGAGGTTCGACAGCTTCATTACAAGCTCTATCGCCAACTCAGTATCAGCTATCAAATACTTTATGGTTGGTTAAGCCATGATGCGCTTAAATATCATAATGATGCCATCGCGCTAGGTAAAAAAGCAGGTGATGAGTCTGAGCTGGCAGGATTACTCTTTTGGCGTTGGTCGGCCCAGTTGGTGACCCTTGATTTACCGCATGTCCGCACTCTGGCTCAGGAATTACTGCAATGGGGTCTGACTGAAAAAACCGCGTCAATATGGAGTGAAGCACATATCGCTCTTGCCAGTACCCTATTTTGGTTGGGGGATAATCAAGAAGTCTTAACATGTTTAGCTCGCAGTAAGTTACTGACTACCCCTTGCGAGTATGCCGATCAACAAGGATTGGATTTGGTTGGCATGGCGCTGACCCTGAAAGGGCTGGCTTTATTTCAACTCGGTGAATTTAAAAAATCCAGAGAGGTAGCCCAAAAACTGGCCTCACGTGCTATGGGTGAAGACATTATTGCTTTTCATCGGGTTATCTCCTTACGGGGCGCGGCGTGGCTTGCTTGCTTGTTCGAAGACCGTGACAGTTTAGGTCGCTTGACCCACGAATTAGAAGTGCAGGCGCAGCAATATGGATTTACTTTTTATCAGGGGTTAGGGAAGGTACTGAAGGGGTGTTATTTGCTCATGCAGCATGACTATGTTCAGGCTGAACAGCATATGATTGAGGGTTATGATAGCCATCTGTTATGCCAGGGAGGAAAGCTTTTTCACTCCTTCCAGGCATGGAAACGTGGCGAGTTATTGCTGCAATCAGGTGAGCCGCAACAATGTGATGTGCTGATGTCACAGGCATTGGACTTGGCATTTAAGTATCAAGAACGCGCCTATCTTAGTGAGTTGATGGTCGTCAAAGCCCGTGCCAGACTTGCATTGAATGACATTGTTGGCGCTGAACAAGGCTTTCGCTGCGCCATCGCGAGTGCGCAAACATTGGGTATTATTCCCGCACAAATTATTGCTACCAGTGAACTGGCTCGTTTATTAGGGCAATCGCTACGAAAAGCTGAAGCGGTTGCCTTGCTGTCTTCCATTCTGAAAAGCATCGACACTCACCATGTTCCACCTTTTGTCAGCCGGGCAATTCAGTTGCTGGCTGAACTGGATAAGCCGGAGTGAAGCGGCATTCTGGGGCATGGACGTTTTCGACCAATCACCGTCTCTCACTTGGACAGTATCGTCCATTCCAGGTGTTTTTAAACCCCTTAG
>NZ_JAZGQE010000088.1:0-18868 GCF_048593885.1 Yersinia sp. 1252 StPb PI
CATGCCAATGGCCGGGTGTTGGGTCGTCTGCTGTATCAAGGCCGTTGGTTTGATCCACAAGCATTGATGCTGCGCGAGTCTGCGCAACGTTGGGTTGCGAGCGAGATTACCGGTGAAGTGACACTGGAACTGCGCCGTGGCAATGACTATTCGATTCTCAATACGGTATCTGACAATCTGACCTACAAACCAGAGCGCCTGACCATGGAGAAAGGGGATTCCGTATTCTCACCTGACGATCGTATTGGTCAGTTGACTATGCGTAATCTGGATATCACCGACACCCGTGAGAAGCTGTTTAACTATGTTGAAACCGGTTTATTATCCTCTTCAGCAACCACTGGGCTGCCGCAAGTTGATAATAACAACTTAGGCGCACGCGGGATTCAGGATAAGAGTAAGTAATTATTCTCTTGAACTAAAATTTTTAGGCCGTAAAGGAAAACCGTCCGAGTTTGTACACCAATACGTGCCCGTTAAATACTTGACAGTGAGTAGCAATCAGACCGAAATATCAACACTAGATCGCCCTTGCGTTACGTTGGTAACAAAGCCCTGCTGGAAAGGCCGCTTACCTGACCAGCACAAAAAAACCGCCTACCTGGCGGTTTTTTTGTTTCTATTTGATTATTCAACGACTAAAAACTCCCTTAGCAATTCAAAGCCATTCGAGTTGCAGGTAGGCAGCAAGAGAATGAACTCCGATGAGCTTACTCATGTAAGTGATTCGGGTGAATGAACATAGCTAACACCCCCTGTAATTTCAAGGACGAAGGAAACACCCCAAAGTCATTGGGATTACAGGTAGGCAGCAAGAGAATGAACTCCGATGAGCTTACTCATGTAAGTGATTCGGGTGAATGAACGTAGCTAACACCCCTGTAATTTCAAGGACGAAGGGGAGTAGGTAACTCAATATTACTTTCAGCCAACAACCCCATATTGTTATACATGGCACAGGCGGCATCCACTAAATGCATGGCAATTGCGGCGCCACTGCCCTCACCTAGCCGCATGCCCATTTGCAAGTATGGCTCGAGTTGCAGATGGCTTAGCGCAATGACCGCACCTTTTTCTGCTGATAGATGAGAGGGGATCAAATAGTCACGGACCCCCGGTGCGATACGGCAAGCCGCTAACGCAGAAGCATATGAGAGGAAACCATCCAGCACCACCGGTAACCCCGCCGCCGCCGCACCAAGCATCACTCCGGTCATACCTACCAAATCAAAACCACCCACTTTCGCCAACACATCAATACCATCACTGGCATCTGGATGATTGGTTTCGATAGCACGGCGCACTACCGCCACTTTATGATGCAACTGCGCGCTAGGAAAATTAGCCCCAATCCCCACCACCAATTCAGGATCGCTGTCAGTAAACACGCTGACCATCGCCGCTGCTGGCGTAGTATTCGCCATACCCAACTCACCAACACCAAACACTTTCACGCCTTCAGCCGCCTGCCGTAATGTCAGCAGTGCACTGGCACAAAGTAAATCCTCTGCCTGCTGGCGAGTCATTGCCGCTTCACGGGCGATATTGCCACTGCCACGCGCCACTTTCATATCCACCACACCGGGTAGCGTCTCGCTATCAATACCCACATCGACAATTTTTACTTCAACACCGGCATTAGCCGCTAGCACGCAAACACCCGTTACCCCTTTCACCATGTTCAACGCCTGAACCAGCGTGACCACTCGAGGTGAAATAGCCACGCCTTCATCGTAGACGCCATGATCTGCTGCCATCACAATAATTTGTTTGCGCTCAACCTGATGCCCGTATAACCCCCGCATTCCAGCCAGTTGAACCGCCAGTTGTTCCAGGCGGCCTAAGCTACCTGGTGGTTTCAGTAAACCATCCAACCGCACCTGTGCTCGGGCCATCGCCTTGCTATCCAGCGGCGCAATCGTGCGCAGAATCGATGAAAGTGTTTGCATGTACTTAACCTCGTATTGCAGGCTGCCAAACAGCCCGACTGTTAAACGCACGCAGCGTGACAAATCCATCATGGATCTCTAATACGCTGTATGCCCCCTGATCAAAATGAAAATGCCACATAGCCGCCGCTGGCATGGCCAGCAAACGAGCCAACATCAGGCTTAATACCCCCTGATGAGCAACCAGTAGCCGATTGTTATCATTACTTTGTGGTGAAGTGCCCGATGCTAACAACAGTGGCTGGATAACCTCTTCAACCCGGGCAGAAAACTGAGGGAATGACTCTCCTCCAGTGGGACTTGCCTGTTGCCAATCGGCCACCCATTGTGCCCATGCATCCGGGTCTTCTCGCTGTAAATCATGATGATGGCGCATTTCCCAGTCGCCAAAATTCATTTCATTTAATTGCCCGTCGCTATCGGCGCTCACCCGGTGCCCAGCAAGTATGATGTCGGCGGTATGGCGGGCGCGCAGCAACTGGCTGCTGACGCCCTGACAAAAATCCACATCCGCTAACCAATCGGCCACCCATCCGGCCTGCTCCACTCCCTGTGGTGTCAGTGCCAAATCGGTCAGGCCGCAAAAAACGCCACGCAAATTGGCCTCGGTTTGCCCGTGGCGTACCAGAAAAAGTCGCATAGAATGGCTCAATCTTGAGATTATTCAGGAAATAACGCTGTTATTGCAGGGCAGCTACAACAGCGCCAGCAAAAACACCAACTCACCTATTTCAGCAGCCGCGCCCAATGTATCACCGGTTTGCCCGCCTAAACGGCGACGCAGATAGGTTGCCAACAGCAGCACTACCGCCATGGTAATCACCAGTGCCAACAGCGCAGTCCCTTTCCCCAGTAACAGGGTAAGTATTGCGCCACCCACTAATGTGACGGCAGTTTGCCGGCCGGTAACTTTACCGATGTAAATATTGCCCAAGCCATTGCCTGCGCGGGCATAACGCTGGCGGTACATCAACAACACAATCACCGTACGCCCCGCCACTGAAGCTGCCATTAGCATCAATAGCATCGGCACATCGCGCAGTGCCAGTTCACTCACCACCAGCACTTTCGCCACCACGATAAAGATCAAGGCTAAACCGCCGTTAGTACCAAGGCGGCTATCACGCATGATCTCCAACATCTGCTCGCGTTTACGAGCGGAAAACACGCCATCGCAGGTATCTGCCAAACCATCAAGGTGGAAAGCGCCAGTGACCAGCGCCAGTGCCAGCACATAACCCAGTGCCGCTAACGGAATGCCACACCAGGGGGCCAGCAGGGTAAAGACCAGCGCGCCGATGATACCGACAATCAGCCCAATCAGCGGGAAACCGATAATACCGCGTTCGTACTGATCCATCGCCAACCCTTGCGTCCAGCGCTCTGGCACCGGAATCCGGGTCATAAACTGCAAGGTGGCGAGAAATAGACGCAGGCTCATTTAATTTTTACCTCAATGCCGGAAACCACCAGAAACACCTGGTCAGCGGCAGCAGCCAGGCGCTGATTGACCCGACCGGCGATATCGCGAAAATGTCGCGCTAAACGATTTTCCGGCACAATGCCCATCCCCAGTTCATTCGTCACCAAATAAATCGGTGCTGAACTTCGGGCACAGGCGGCCAGCAGATCGGTAATTTGTTGCTGAATCCCCGCTTCAAGTAACATGAAATCCATCTGCTCCGGCGGCGTATCACCGGCCTGTTCAAACAGCAGATTAGTGATAAGGGTGGTAATACACTCCAACATCACCGCTTCGCCGGGTTCCACTTGCTGATCCAACACTGCCCCCAGATCCCGATAACCTTCCCAGGTACGCCAGTGTGCCGGGCGACTGGCGCGATGTAACTCAACCCGCGCGGCCATTTCCACATCTGTTACCACTGAGGTGGCAATGTAAAACACCCGCTCAGCCGCCTGTGCCGCCAACCGTTCAGCCAGCGAACTTTTGCCGCTGCGCGCACCTCCGGTAATCAAAATCACTGCGCGCTCTCCTGTCGATGTGTTTTCATTATTTTATAAATACTTTCAATATCAATATTTTGTCGCATATGTGCTGCCAGAATATCAAACTGTTGCTGCTTATGTTCGGCGTAATTCACCGTCACACCGTCAAACGCCGCCAGCCCTTTACGTTGGCGCAAATTGTCCAGCAGTGGGCGAGTGAAGTTGTGGCTGTCAAACAGGCCATGAATATAGCTGCCCAGCACACTGCCGTCGGCGTTCACCGCCCCTTCCAGCCATTGCTCCAATTGCCCGTTACGCAATGTCAATTGCGCGAAAGGCTTGGCTGCCGCTCCAAGCAGGGATGCACCCATATGAATTTCATAACCTTCCAGTTGCTGCTCGCCGCAGCTTTCCAGCATCCCCGGCAGGCCCGTCAGACAATAGCCACTGACCCGCGTGGTCACTTTGTCCTGTGCAAACTGCGTTTCCACATCCAGCAAACCAAGGCCTGCCATCTGTTCCAGCCCAGACTCCACACCATCAATAATACGTTTTCCCAACATCTGATAACCGCCACAGATACCCAGCACCGGTACCTGATGTTGATGTTGTGCCAATAACGCGGCGGCCAGCCCACTGTGATGCAACCACTGTAAATCGCCCAAGGTATTTTTGCTGCCAGGCAGAATAATCAGATCCGGTTGCCCCAAGGCTGAGGGCTGCGAAACATAGCGCAGGCGCACATCTGGCTGGGCCGCCAACGCATTAAAATCAGTAAAGTTGGCAATGTGTGGCAAGTGAATGACAGCGATATCCAGCGCTTTTTCCGCCGCATCCTGATATTTGCCATTTTGTAATGCCACACCATCTTCATCTTCCAAATCAATATCCAGCCACGGCATTACCCCTAATACCGGCACATCCGTCAGCGCTTCAATCTGTTCCAACCCGGGTTTAAGCAGCGCAATGTCACCCCGAAACTTATTGATTATCACCCCTTTGACCCGGGCTTTTTCATGAGGATGCAACAGGGCTAAGGTGCCATAAATAGCCGCAAACACCCCACCGCGATCGATATCAGCCACCAGTATCACCGGTGCATCGGCCATTGCCGCCATCCCCATATTGACGATATCGCGGTCACGCAGGTTAATTTCTGCCGGGCTACCCGCCCCTTCCAGCACCATGACGTCATATTCACGGGCTAAACTTTGGTAAACCTCGCTGATTTGTTGCTGCAATTGCGGCTTATATTGATGATATTCCACCGCATCCATATTGCAGGCAACTTTGCCCATCAGTACCACCTGCGCCTTACGGTCACTGGTGGGTTTGAGTAGTACCGGATTCATGCGCACATCAGGGGTGATGCCTGCGGCTTCCGCCTGAAAAATCTGTGCCCGCCCCATCTCCTCACCCTGCGGCGTAATACCTGAGTTGAGCGCCATATTCTGCGATTTAAACGGTGCACAACGATAGCCATCCTGCATAAAAATACGGCATAGCCCAGCCACCAATACACTCTTACCTACATCAGATGCGGTACCTTGCACCATCACCGATAAACTCATTGCGCCTCCTCGGTTTCACGCTGACGCATCAACGCAAAAAGTTGTTCTTCCGTTTTGCATAACGGTAACCCTAGCTCGCAGTGCATTTTGACCAACCATGGCTGGATAAGCCCGGCAGCGCGCAGTTTATCCTGTTGCAGAAACACCTCAGTCGTTTCACCGGCCATCATTAAGCGACCATGAGATAAGACATACAGATAGTCACAAACCTTGTAGACCAAATCGATATCATGGCTGGAGAGAATAACCCGTTTCCCTTCTGCCACAATGCGTTCAATGATGGTAATCATGTGCTGACGCCCGGCCGGATCCAGCCCAGCGGTCGGCTCATCGAGTAACAGATACTCTGCTTCCATCACCAGTGCTCCGGCAATTGCCACCCGTTTTTTCTGACCGTGACTGAGGTGCTGAATAGATTTATGGCGAAAACCCTGCGCATCAACCAGTGTCAGCGCCCGATCCACTCGCGCGGCGATCACCGTTTCCTCCACGCCGAGATTACGCAGACTGAACGCGATATCACTGTCGATATCGGTATAAAAAATCTGCTGTTCCGGGTCTTGGAATACCGTTGTCACCCGTTGGCGTAGCTCACGCAGGCTGGCCTTTTTATAACTCAGCGGCTCTCCTTGCCACAGCACAGTCCCGTGTTGGGGTTGCAAAATACCGGTCAGATTCATAAATAAGGTGGATTTGCCACAGCCATTGGCGCCCAAGACACCAGTGACCGCGTGCTGACTGAAATCCAGCGTCAGATCGTGCAATACCTGCTCATCCTGATAGCTGAAACCTAACTGCCTGGTGGCTAACATCAAATCCTGCCTTACAGGTGGAAATCACCCTGATAAAGTTTCATATCCAGCGAGATAACCATCTGTTGATAGCGAATCATCACGCGGGTAAATAGCATACTCACCAACATAGCCAGCGAATGGTAGCCAGTACGCAATGAGATATAACCAAACCGCAGGGACTGCGCATGATGGATAGCAGCAGCCTCTTCAGCCAAAATAAAAATAAAGCGCCAGGTCAGCAAAATTTGCTCAGTCAGCAAACGGGGGGCATGGCAGCGTTTAAGTATCTGAATAAGCTGTGGGAATGGCGTATTCAGCACAAACCAGAAAGTCGCGACCAATGCAGCCAGGCTACGCCACAAGGTCTGATTGGCAGTGGTTAGACCGACTTTATCGATACCGAACCACCAATTGCCGATTTGTATACTCCACCACATGCTCTCCGGTTGACGGGCGAGGGATAACACAATAGTCACCAACCCCACCAACAGGAATGACAGCGGGATAGCCAGCCAGCGCAGATAACGGCGCGGGCCAATGCGTAACAAGTAGCAGGTCAGCGCGGCGATAAATATCAGCAGTAGCGCCTGATAGAGCGGCGGGCTGAGCATCGCCAACAACAGGAAAACCCCATACAGCACCAGTTTTCCTATTGGGTCAACCTGCCGCCAGCGGCTTTGATAACTTAGTTTATCAATCCCCAGCATGCTCACCGCGTTTCCCCCGGTAGTAACCCAAGATATAGAAAATCACCGCTGCGCCAATGGAGCCTTGCAGGGTGAACAACAGACTCTCAATTTCACCACTGGCAGGTTCATATAATGGCTGGAACCAAGGCTCATAGTGCGGTGCTGTTTGCTGGATCAGCGCTTCAGCCTCACCATCCGAGCCACCGTATTCGCCACCGTGATTAATAAAGAACGGCATAATAACCAGTGCAATCACCATTGCCAGCAGGATCAGGGTCTTTTTCATGTTAATGGCTCTCCGCGTGAATTAAGCGCCGTTTGGTTAATTGGTCGTAAATCATGACCGTCAGCAACCCTTCGGCAATCGCAATTGGGATCTGGGTAATACAGAACACCCCCATAAACTTGATAACTGAACCACTGATACCAAATTGTGGATCGGGGAATGCCAAGCCAAGTTGCACAGAGGTGACAAAGTAAGTGGTTAAATCCGCTAACATGGCACAGAGGAAGACCCCAACATCACGGCGTAATCCCGCTTTACAGGCCAATTTCCACACCAAATACCCCACTACCGGCCCGATCACCGCCATCGACATACCGTTAGCACCGAGCGTTGTCAGCCCGCCGTGTGCCAGCAATAGCGCCTGGAACAGCAGTACAATCGCCCCCAGCACTGCCACCACCACCGGCCCAAACAAGATGACAGCCAGCCCTACCCCTGTAGGGTGCGAGCAACTGCCGGTCACCGACGGAATTTTCAGTGCTGAGAGCACGAAAATAAACGCACCACACAGCGCCAGTAACACTTTCTGATTGCTGTCTTCAGCCACAATCTGCTTTAAGCGCACCAACCCCATAAACAGACATGGCAGAAACAATACCCACCAAGCCAGCGCCCACATCGGCGGCAGAAAACCTTCCATAATGTGCATGGCAAAAACGTCATTCGGTGCCAGCGTGAGCAAGATTGCCATTGCCACTCCGCTATAAGACAGTTTCTTTAACTCTTTTTCCATTTCCATTAGTTGCTCCAATCACTTTGGGGAGTAATTTAAAATTAATTAACCCTCTATTTAACTAACCTGTTATCCATTAACTCGTTGCTGTTTATTCACTAAAATGGTCGAGAAATAGGGCAATGGCTGGTCAGCGGCGATGCTATCAAGCTGACGCCAGCACACTTCGCCGGGCAATGAGGCTTCCGACATCAACAGCGCATGTGGGAACAGCTCCAACCGTGCCAGCAGCGCCTGGATCCGAGCAAAACGGCCGTAGACTTTCATTAGCACCACACAGTCGTGATCCCGCAGTGCGCGCTCCAATTCGGCCTCCGGCGCGGTACAGGACATGATGGCCAGTGACTGCTGCTCCATCGCCAGTGGTAGCGCCGCACGCGAGGCAATGGCGGCAAATGAGGTTACGCCCGGTACGATTTCCAACCAATCAGGCCGCCCGATACGTTCCAATAAAAACACCCATGTGCTGAATAACATGGCATCGCCGAGGGTGATAAATCCCACCTGGCGGCCATTGGCCACTTCCGATTGCAACTGCTGCGCCACCTCATCCCATACCGCTTGCTTCTCACTATCATCAGCGCTCATAGGGAAATGACAGGTGCGGATTTCGGTATGTGGTGAAAGGTATTCGCGCACGATAGAGAGCGCCAGACTGTCGCCACCTTTGCGCCCGGCAGGCGCATACAGCACATCGAGTTTGGCTATCAGCCGTGCTGCGCGCACCGTAATTAAATCACTGGCACCTGGGCCAACACCCAATGCATAAAGTCTGCCGCTCATTACGCTGCCTCCTGCTGTTTTTGTTGTAAGGCTTGGTCCAGATGTTCGACAAACATTTGACGTATCAATGGGTTCTCACCCAATCCTTGTAACCAGGAGTGAGCACAGATACCGGCGGCCTCCAATTGCGATTGCCATGAGTCCGGCTCATCAGAGGCCATATCGTTGATGGCATGGCAGCCTGCCACCAACATCAGCGGCATTAAGTGCACTTTACGTACCCCCTGCTGTTGCAGCCGGGTAATGATATGGCTGATTTCTGGATAACTTTCTACCGCGCCCACCAATGCCGGGAAATGCAGCGAGGTCATCAGATGATCAAGGCAGGCATAGGCTGAAAAGGCATAATGGCTGGCGCCGTGGCCCATAAAAACCACCCGCTCATCGGCGGCCAGCACCGGCATTTGAGCCTGTAACGCCACCAGCAATTGTTGGTAATCGGCAAAACTGCTTAACAACGGCGTACCCAATACCAGACGATGGAAACAGTCGCTAAAGGTGCGCACTTCATTAGCAATTTTTTCGTATTCATCGCCGTTTATCACATGCAGCGATTGGATGGCGACATCCTGATAGCCCTGTTCAGCCAGGTGTTTTAGCGCCTCCCGTGGGTTGTTGATCAGCAAACCATCGCGTTTGCGCAATTTGCGGATGATCATCTCCGAGGTAAACGCGCGAAAGACATCACGATCGCTGTAAGCTGCCGCCAGTTGCTGCTCGCAAGCATCAATATTCTTTTGGCGGGTTTGTTCATAACTGGTGCCAAAACTGATCACCAACAGTGCCTTTTTCATTTTATTGTCCTCGTTGTTCTTGCCTGTGGGCCAAATTGTTGCCAGTGGTTCAGATGTTGACTAAATTCATCTAATGACGTCACTTGCTGACCAATACCGCCCAATACCACGCTGGCGGGGCGACACACCACAATGCAGGGGATATTCAGTGCCAGACAGGGGGCGACTTTTTCCTGATATCCCCCCTGGGCACCGGACTCTTTAGTGATAACCACATCCGGCTGGCAAAACTCATACAGTGCCTGATTGAACGACGCGCTGAATGGCCCGCGCAGCGCAATAATGTGGTCTACCCCCAGCCCCAGCGCCTCACATTGGTTCAGCACTTGCGCCGTGGGCAGCACCCGAACCAGTAAGGTTTTACCCACCAGCCCACGTTGATATTCAGCCAACTGCTTGCTGCCAGTCGTGAGTAACACCCGCGGCCCCAGCCGTTTGGCCACCTCACAGGCCGCAGCGACACTATCGACCTTGTGCAGTAGAGGGTGGCTCAGAACATCAATTTCACTTGGTCGTTGGTAACGGGTCAGCGTGACATTTGACTGTTCGCAGGCCGCCACCACATTGTCACTGAGCATGCAGGCATAAGGATGCGAGGCATCAATCACCCACTGGACCTGTCTGGTCGCCAAAAAATCAGCCATCTGCCCTGCATCCATCCGCCCAACCATGACCTCACCGCCAATATCCCCCGCCAGTTGTTTACCGGCGTCCGTGGCGACCGACAGGCTATAGCGTTGCTCTGCGACATCCAGCAATTGGCAAATCAGCCGCGCATCACTGGTACCGCCAAACACATGAATCGGTGGATAAGGGTGATGGCCCATCACAATGAATAACCCCGTGGCGTGATCATCAGCCCATCACGGCAATAGGTCGCCTGATTACCGACGATAACCAGACTGGTCATATCCACCGGTTCGAAATCCATCTCACCCAGCGTGGTTAGCCATTTCTCCTGTTTTTTACGCCCGGCGGCTTTCACTACCCCGACCGGCGTTTCAGGCCGCTTCCACGGCTGCATTAGCTCAAACGCGCGGGCCAGATGCCCTTCACGGCCACGGCTGCGTGGGTTATAGAAACAGATAACAAAATCAGCCTGCGCTGCCGCGATAATGCGCTTTTCGATCACCGCCCACGGCGTCATCAAATCACTCAGGCTGATATGACAAAAATCATGCATTAGCGGCGCACCGAGTAACGAGGCGGCAGCAATACTGGCGGTGATCCCCGCCACCAACCGCACCTCCAACTCCAATTTTTGTTGCGTTACCAGCTCCAGCACCAAGCCCGCCATACCATAGATCCCGGCATCACCACTGCTGATAAGCGCCACGTTATGGCCCGCCAGCGCCAGATCAATGGCGGTTTGGCAGCGCTCTATCTCTTTACACATGCCGGTTTTGATCACCTGCTTATCCCCAGTCAAGGGTTTCACCAGATGGGTATAGGTTTTATAACCAACGATAATTTCCGCCTCGCGGATTGCGGCGATGGCTTCCTGCGTCATCATCGATTCACTGCCCGGCCCAATGCCAATTACGGTTAACATTAATGCGATACTCCCAGAGTGATGGTGACACCCTGCTGACGCAGAGTATTGCCAACCAATTTACCGTCGCTCATCAGCCAGGCGACCGGTTGTGAAACGCTGCCGACACCCACCGTTTGGCGGACAAAATCAGAAGCAGGGAAACGTTGCTCATGGCGGCTCAGTTCACCGACACTGAACAGTTCGAACGGTACTCGCCAGCACTGAGCCAATTGATGTAACGCGGGTTCATCTTTTTTGATAGTGACACTGCCAATAGCCCGCAGCGCCATGAGGTCAAAGTGATTCTCGGCCATTTGCTGTTGTAACAATTCAACCAAGGTTTGCAGCGAGGTGGCCCGGCGGCAACCGATACCCGCGACTACCCGGCGTGGCACCAGTTTGTAAACCGGTAATGGTAATGGGGGCAGGCTGTCGCGTAACGTGATGCAAACTAGTGCATCCAGTTTTGGCAATTGATCCAACGAATTGACCGCTACAAAACCACGGGTGTCACAGCGTTCACGCTCAGCCAACAGGGGGGCATCCCACCACAACCCCACTTTTTGTTCGCTGACCAACATTTGATTGACCACTTTGACGGCGTGACGAAAATCCTGCATTTCACCGTCCAGTTGGGTCGCCAGCGTATCCAATGCCGCCATCTGGTTAACGTCGGTTGCAGTAGTTATCACCGGATCGGCCCCGAGAATACCCGCCAGATAACGGGTTAACGTATTGGCACCACCCACGTGACCAGACAACAGACTAATAACATGTTGCCCACGCTCATCAATCACCACCACCGCCGGATCACTCATTTTGTCATTCACCAATGGGGCGATAACCCGCACTGTCAGGCCGATAGCCCCGACCACCACCAGTGCCGAGTACTGTTTAAATGCCTCGCGGATGGTGTCGCCAAAACTGCCATTGAACGGCAGAAAACCCGGTTCCAACAGTTTTTCACTGGTAAAGCAGGTCAGCGGCAAGTGGGTCTGCAAACGCCGCGCCAACCGCACCCCGCCCGGAGTCAGGCAAAATACCGCTATGGATTCAGGCTTGACGATATTCATGGCTAAACCCCGCATCATAGAGTTTGGAATAGTGGTATTCATCGCCGAGGAACGCCCCCACCAAAATCAGTGCAGTTTTATGAATAGCGGCGGCGCGGACCAATTCGGCGATATCAGCCAGCGTACCGCGCACAGTAAGGCTTTCAGCCCATGTCGCTTTGTATACCACCGCAACAGGAGTCGTCGCCGGGTATCCGCCAGCAATCAAACGTTCAGCTACGCGGTCCATCTCTTGCACTGACAAGAAAATCGCCATCGACGTTTGGTGCGCGGCAAACGCCTCCAGTTGCTCCAGCGGCGGCATCGGGGTTCGCCCTTCGATTCGGGTAATAATCAAGCTCTGCGCCACTTCTGGCACGGTGTATTCCACCCCCAGTTGCGCCGCTGCGCCAAGAAAAGCACTGACACCCGGTACCGACACAAAACCAATACCGTGCTCACTCAACACCTCCCCCTGCTCACGGATCGAACCATATAAAGAGAGGTCACCGGTTTGTAATCGCACCACCAACTTGCCAGCCCGCACACCATCAACCATCAGTGTGATGATCTGTTCCAAATTCAAACCCGCGCTATCGTGGCATTGCGCCTCTGGCGAACAATATTCCAGCAGTTCGGTATTGATCAGCGAGCCGGCGTAGATAACCACCTCTGCTTGCTGTAACAACCGGTAGCCTTTCAGGGTGATCAACTCTTTGTCGCCCGGCCCTGCACCGACAAACCAGATTTTTTGTGTATCCCAGGGTTGTATTACCGCTGTTGATACAGCATCAGGATGCTCAGACATTGCGCGCCTCCTTGTGGCAGGAAATAAGATAAGTAGGATTATTAGGTTTAAAATAGTGTCCGCTGCCCAAAGGGGTCAGGGTGGAGAGTTGCAACTGCACGCAATCTAACTGGCTGACAGCGCAGTGCTGTAAGTGAGCCAACGCGTCATTAAGGTTATTGAGCAAAATAAAGGTCAGTACCAAACGGCCATCGGGCTTTAGTGTCATCAGCGCCCAATCAATCAGATCGGTTAAATGCCCGCCGCTGCCACCAATAAAAATGGCATCGGCTGCGGCCGTATTAGGCAAGGGGGCAACGCCTGCAATAATCGCCACATTGTGGCAACCCAGCCGCTGGCGGTTTTCGCTAATCAGTTCCAGTGCCGCTGGATTGCGCTCAATCGCGGTGACCTGCAAATCGGGGAAGCGCAGTGCCGCCTCCAACGCCACACTGCCCGTCCCGGCGCCCACATCAATCAGATGGCCATAACAAGGTAACTCCAGCCGTTCCAGTGCCAATGCGCGCACCGCTTCTTTGGTCATCGGGACTTTTTGCCCACGTAAGAACAGATCATCTCTCATTGAGGATCACCACCACATTCATGTCATAACGCGCCGCCACCTGTTGTTGCGACAGACGGTGAATACGTTCATTGGGTTGTGACAGGTTTTCACCGATAATCAAGGTGCGGGACAGACCACGCTGATGTAATGCATCGGCGATGGCACGCGGGCCGATAATACTGTCAGTCACCATCGCCACCTTGTCATGCTGGAAAATCCAGTCAAAATCGGGTACCCGCCCGTGGCTGCTGGTAAGAAAAAGGTCATTCATATCCAGCGCCACTTTGGCACACAGATATTGAATAGCGCTGATGCCGGGCACGATATGTAACTCGTCAGTGCCGAAGTTCGCCGCCAGCAGTTTGCCAATGCCATACAGCAGAGGATCACCGGAAGCCAGTACCACAATGGCGCGAGTTTTGTTGCTATCCAGCCACTCCAGTAACCCCAGCAGATCCGCATCTAACCAGCGGGACTCACGGACATTGCTGCTAAATGTTGCCAGATGGCGCTTCCCGCCCACCAATACCTCAGCCTGGCTGATAGCCCGCCGGGCTTCAGGGGTCAGATAGTCGATATCACCTGGGCCGATGCCAACAACCGTAATCATCGCAATGCCTCCACAATCTCATCCAGAGGCCGGCTGCTGCCTAACACCTGATTATCGAAAGAGAATAAAATCGCATCGCACTGCGGCGGATTAACGGAGAAACGCATCATTTCAGCAATTCGCTCACAGATACGTTCGGCAATACGGCTGTAGACCGCCTGCCACCCCTGCTCAGCAATCAATTCCATCGCCGCTTCAGTGGTATCGCACTGGTTCACTTCAAGCAGTAGCGCATGCGGCGCCCCCATCAGCGCCAGATGGGCAACCAATGTTTCCATACGCCCATCCGCGATATGGCTGTGGGTATGGAAGATACCGGCGGCCACTTTCACTAATTTGCCGGGATGCCCTACCAGCAGCACCTGACGAAAGCCCAGTCGCACGGTTTCCTGCAACATATAGCCGACGAAATTACTCATGGTCACCACCCGCTGGCTGTCGAGGCCCAGATGGTCGCGAACAAAGCGCTCGCCATGATTGCCCGGTACCAGAATGACGCGATCTTCACCCGCCGCGCGCTTCATCTCCAATTCCAGTGCCAGCGAGCGTTTCCAGCTCTCTTCCGACATCGGTGTCACAATGCCGGTAGTGCCGATGATGGAAATGCCACCGAGGATCCCCAACCGCCCGTTGTAGGTTTTTTTCGCCCGCTGTTGCCCTTCGGGAGCAAAGATCTCTATTTCAGCACCGCGTAACGGGCCGATGACCTCGCGCACTGCTGCCTCGATGGTCTGGCGTGGTGTACGATTAATGGCTGAGCTGCCTACGGGGAGGCCAATACCTTTACGGGTTACTGTCCCGACCCCTTCGCCACCGCGCAGAGTAATTTCCGTCTGTTCACGCAGCGTGACGCGAGCAAAAATCAGCATGCCGTGGGTCGCATCAACATCATCACCACCATCTTTGCGGATGGCCGCCGTAGCTTGCTGGCCCTCAATGAGGGGTTGTTCTACATTCAGGCATAACGTGACACCGGAAGGCGTCACAATTGAAATCTGGTCAATCACTTGTTGGCGCAACACCATTAGCGCCGCCACTTTAGCCGCCGCCGTCGCACAAGAACCGGTGGTGTAGCCTTTGCGATATTGTTTGCCGTTATGCCAAATGCTGTCTAATTGCTGGTTTTGCAGCATCTGACTGTCATTGACAGTAGCCTCACTCATAGCGCCCCCCGTAACTGATAGAGGATGGCGTTGATGATGGCGGCTGCCACATTGCTGCCCCCTTTGCGCCCAAGTGCTGCAATGCACGGCAGGTCACTGGCAACCAAGGCATCTTTGGATTCAGCCGCCCCGACAAACCCCACCGGTACACCAATGACCGCGATCGGTGTGGCGTGGCGTTCCAACAAGCGGAATAACGCAGTCGGGGCATTACCAAAGACAAACAGCTTTTCTCCTGACTCTGCCAGAGCAACATCCACTGCGGCCATCGAGCGAGTAATACCCTGTAGCGGCGCACTCTCCACCACCCGTGGGTCACTGATGTAGCAACGGCATTCACATCCCATCTGCTTTAACAGCACTTTGTTGATACCGGACATCGCCATCGTGGTATCGGTATAAAGGGTGCAGCCCCGGCGGATACCCTCGGCAATATGGGTCAGTACCTGCGGTGAGAAATGCAGAATATCCAGCCAATCAAAATCCGCCGTGGTATGGATAACCCGCTTGATCACCGCTTCTTGCATCTCACTGACAAAGCGAAAGTCCGGCCACTCATCGGCAATAATGTCACCGATGATGGCAAAACTGTTTTGCTCTATTTCCTGCGGGTTCTTTATATAGTTCATCAGGTTATCCTTGTTAAATGCCGACCAGCAGCAGACGAATCAGGGCAAACAGTAATAGCGCTAATAACGATGCCACCAGCATCAAATGGATAGTGCGCGGGATATCGCCCAGATCCACCTCGCGCCGTTCATCACCGATCCAGGGTTTTTCAACCCGCACGCCAAAGTAATCATTCGGCCCCCCCAACCGCACGCCCAGCGCACCGGCAACTGTGGCCTCAGACCAGGCGCAGTTAGGACTGGCGTGCTGATAACGATCACGCCAGCCGATGCGCAATGCCTGACGATAATCGGCCCGGAGTAACCATGCGGCTGCGCTGAGTAATAGCCAGCTCAGACGGGCTGGGATCCAGTTCGCCAGATCATCCATCCGTGCCGACACATAACCAATTGCGCGGTATTTTGGCGTTTTGTAACCCACCATCGAATCAAGGGTATTGACTGCTTTGTAAGCCATTGCCAGCGGAGCGCCGCCTAACATCAGAAAGAACAGCGGTGCAATCACGCCATCAACGCTGTTTTCGGCCACTGTCTCTACCACCGCACGGGTGATTTGTGGCTTCTCCAGTTGTGAGGTGTCACGCCCGACAATCCATGACAGTTTCTCGCGGCTTTGTGCCAGCGAACCGTGTTTCAGGGCATCAAACACCAGCAGCGCTGCGTCACTCAGGCAACGTCCCGCTAATAAGGTGTAAATCATCCACACTTGCGCCAACCAGCCGAGCCACGGATTGATGTGTGTCATCAGTGATAAGAATCCCCAACTCAGCAGCCATGTCACACCGACCACCACCAACCACAACACTGCGCCCCCCCACTTCAATGCCCGTTCGCTTTGGCAAACCGCACGAATCGCACGCTGCATGACAGAGATCAGGTTACCCATCCAGCGCACCGGATGCGGCCAGTGCGGCGGGTCGCCGAGCCAGCTATCAAGCAAGAAAGCGACAAACCATGCGCTCAGGGTCATAGCACGCTCCGGGCAGCGGTCAGCCAGCCATCCAGTAAACCGGGGCGCTGAGCAAAATGGATATGCAGATAGCTGGCCTGAGTGCGCTGGAGTTGATAGCCACTGTGCCAGCGCTGAATAGCGACGCCATCACGCCATTTGCTGCTATCAAATACCGGCGTCAATGGGCTGGTAAAATCGGAATAATGGAATTCATGACCACGTAGAATTTCACCTTGTGCAGCCAATAAGGTGTCACTGCGGGCCTGTGCCTGACAGTAACCAAAGCGAGTCAGCCGTTTCCCCATCTGGCTCTCACCGGCCAAAATACCAACCATCGGGTGGCGCTGCCCCCCCTCATCCGTTAAGCCATCACCGAGGTACATCAGGCCACCGCATTCGGCATACAGCGGAATCTGTTGGCAGTGCGCTTGCTGTAACGCTGCATGCATCGCTGTATTTGCGGCTAAGCGAGCAGCGTGAATTTCGGGATAACCGCCCCCGAGATAAATCATCTGGCAATCAGGTAACCGGCGGTCATGAAGTGGGCTGAAACGTTGGATGCGCACGCCTGCCTGCTCTAGCAGGTCAAGGTTATCGGGGTAATAGAAATTGAATGCTTCATCTTCGGCCAAGGCCAGTGTCAGGCCGTTAGCCAGTGTGGATGAAGGTAAGGAAGGGGGGGTGCCGACAGGCTGTGCCGCACAATGCGTCAGTGCCAGTAATCGGTCAAGATCGATAAAGGCTTCAACCTGCTGTGCCAGCCGTTGCCAGCGGGGCGAGCTGTCGGGCTGATGGGTTTTACCCGCCACGCCCTCACGCTGTTCTTGCACCGGTATCAACCCTAAATGGCGTGATGGCAGCGCGATATCATCCATCACCGGCAAACGGCCCAGCACGGGAATACCGCAGTAATGCTCGATGGCGTGGCGGATTAGCTGATAATGGTTTTCTGAATTAACACGGTTAACAATCACGCCTGCAATGGTGAGATTCCGGTCAAACTGGCAGAACCCTAGCACGGTAGCTGCAACCGAGGTAGATACCGCCTTGCCATCCACCAGTAAGATAACCGGGCAGCCCAGTTGCTTGGCCATCGCCGCACTACTGCAATAATCAGGATCAGTGCCGTAGCCGTCATACAAGCCCATCACACCTTCGATCACCGCCACATCAGCATGGCGCATATGCTGATTATACAGCCCATTCAAGGTCGCAGGCGGTAGCATAAAAGCATCGAGGTTACGCGAGGTTACACCGCTGACGGCGCTATGCCAGCCGGTATCCAGGTAATCTGGCCCGACCTTAAACGGTTGCACAGACAACCCGCGCGCCATCAGCGCCCGCAGAATACCCAACGTCACGGTTGTTTTACCGCATCCACTGCCGGTACCTGCGATAATAAATGCTTGTTTGCCAGACCGTTGCATAAAAAATCCCGCCATTTCGAGCGGGATATGCAGTGTCAAAAAGGTGCGTCTGCGCAACGTCACCGCAGCGCGCATCTGATGACAACCCGCTTCCCACCGAAGGAGTTGAATATATTTTACCGATCTGGCTGGTCTTCTGGCTTAGCGTCATCCTCCCCCGCACCTTCCCAATCCAGTGGATCAGTGGTTTCAGCGGGTTCGTCGGCATCACAGCAGCGGGGGCTGCGGGGGATTTTCACCCCCTTCCCTGTCGTGTATTAAGTATCAATGCATACACGACATAACCATTTCAGTAACTTCCCCCTCGTATTAATAGCTACAGCGTTGTTAGCAACTCTCACGCACCTGCATCACTGACCTTAGTCAGCTCCACGGGTTTGTTCGTTTGCTACCTTGCTGCAACGCCAACTACGTTGAGGTATGTATTTATCTAATACAGTAGATTATTTTATTTCTATTTCGTTATAGAATTTATCTCTTTATTTACACAGTTGTAACGTCAACTGATTTATTAAATCCGGTTAACGTTAATATACTCTTTTCCACAAATAAAAAATGGTTAATTTCATTTTTTGGGGATTATTTTTTAGTGTCAACACAGCA
>NZ_JAZGQE010000089.1:0-18619 GCF_048593885.1 Yersinia sp. 1252 StPb PI
CATTAATAATATTGAAATTGATCTGGATCATAAAAACCATTTAGCCGCAAATTGTGCTAACAGCCATTGATGAAAAATGGAACCGTTGTCATGCTGCTATGCTTGGATGTTGTATGTGTGAAATCGCGATCGGTTGGCTGTTTACTTTGTAAGGAGCAGTAGATTCAAGATGAACGCTGAAATTAATCCGTGTCAAAACTGTGGTGCGTGTTGCGCCTATTTTAGAGTGTCGTTCTATTGGGCTGAAGCCAAAGAGGGAGGCGGTACAGTGCCCAACGCCATGACCGAACAAGTCACACCCTTTATAAGCTGTATGTCCGGTACTAACTGTAAATCCCCCCGTTGCAGTGCACTTCAAGGTGAAGTCGGTCACGCTGTTTCCTGTACAATTTATGGCGACCGCCCACCACCCTGTTATGAATTTGAACGCTCAGGGGATGCCGGAATTCATAATCCGCACTGTGACCGCGCCCGTGCGCACTATGGGTTACCACCGTTAGCTATTGATAACGTCGAGGTAATCAGATTAGAAGAAATCACTGCTAGATTAATGACAGGATCCCACAGCGCCTCATAACAAGGTATAATCATCGGCTAGCGCTATTTTTTCGATCCCAAGGAGCTTTCATGCCTATCACGGCTAACAGTTTATACCGTGACAGTTTTAACTTTTTACGTAATCAACTGCCGGCAATCCTGCTGCTGGCTTTACTGACTGCGTTCATTACCGTCATGCTGAATCAGGCATTTATCCCTGATGCTGAACAACTGGGTATTTTAAGTGCTGCGGACGGTGATATTGCGTCATCAGCAAGTGTCAGTATCAGTGAGATAGTATCGCAGATGACACCGGAGCAGCAGATGGTGCTGCTTAAAGTCTCTGCGGCGGCGACCTTTTCTGCCTTAGTCGGTAACGTGTTATTAGTCGGTGGAATGCTAACCCTGATTTCTATGGTATCGATGGGCCGTCGGGTCAGTGCATTGCAAGCTATTGGTATTTCAGTACCGATCTTGCCTCGCTTGCTGCTGCTGATGTTTATCGGTACTTTGTTGATTCAGTTAGGATTAACAATATTTATCGTGCCTGGTGTGGTCATTGCTGTCGCGTTATCACTCTCACCGATTATCGTGACCACAGAGAAAATGGGGGTTTTCTCGGCCATAAGAGTCAGTATTAAATTGGCATTTGCCAATGTGCGGTTAATCATCCCTGCGATGATGCTGTGGATAGCGGCCAAATTGATTCTGTTGTATCTGGTAAGCCACCTGACTATTTTGCCAACACCGATTGCGACTATTATTTTAAGTGCGCTTAGCAATCTGGTTTCTGCATTATTGCTGGTGTATTTGTTCCGTTTATATATGTTGTTGCGCCCTGCCACTCCAGCGGAGTAAGTACCCCGCCAAGTAAAAGCAAAAAGGGCCATTACGGCCCTTTTTGTTCATCAATGATTGATACCTATGCACTAACTTCAGGCTCGGCACCTATCTCTGGTTCTTGTTTCTCTGCCACCCGCTGCTTACTTTGAATCAGTTTTAGTGCCAGATAGAGATCCGGTACCAGAATTAGGTCATTATCCTGACTTTTCAATTGATTAACTCTAAACCAGCGTGTTAGTTCGGTACGTCTTCCCGCCAGTATCAACTTAATATTGCGTTGCTTCAGGTCACGTTTAAGCTCATCAATCGCCGATAGAACACTGATATCGGCATAGGTAAAACTGGCGACCGCATCAATAACCACCCAATCTGCCTGATGGGGTGTACTGTCAACCAAATTCAAAATCCGCCGCTTAAAGTACGCCACGTTAAAATAGGTCAGAGGTGAATTAAAACGATAAATCATCACGCCGGGTACAGGTTTGATCCCATTGCCGCTACGCATTGAATGGATCATACCATCAGCATTAACCCCTAATAACTGTTCTGTTGGGCGGAATACCGTGCGCAGGAACTGCAATAGCCCCAACAGTACCGCCAATCCGATACCACTAATCACGCCGACCAATACTACGCTGACAAAAGTAAATATCGCTAAATAGAAAGCCTGAGTATTACGTTTACGTAATTGCCATAAACTCCTGAATCCCAGTAGTGACCAGGCAGCATAAATCAGCACCACGCCCAGCGCTGCTACCGGGATAAATTGCAACGGCCGGGTTAAAAACAGCAACACCATCGCAATCATCAACGCAGCAATAATAGAAACCAACTGGCTTTTGCCATTATTGGCGTCATTTACGGCTGTACGGGTACTGGCCCCACTGATAGCAAAACCTTGTGATAGCGCTGAAACAATGTTGGTAATACCCAAGGCGCGCAGTTCTACATCGGCATCCACCTCATAACCATTTTTGGCGGCAAAACTACGCGCGGTCAGCATCATGCTAACAAAACTGACCACGGCCAGGTTAAGTGCCGGGATAACCATATCGCGCAGCAGGCCGGGTTGGAAATCAGGCCAATGCACCATTGGCAAGCCACCATCGAACCCGCCGACCACCGCCACGCCAAATTGCTGCATATTGGCAGCCCAGGAAACAAAGGTCGCCATGACGATCGCCAACAGCGGTGCAGGCCAGTTTGGTCGTAACCACTTAACACCATACAGCACCACAAAAGTCAGTAGTGAAATGGCGACAGTGGGCAAATGGCTATTAATCAAATTATGGGGTAATGCCAGTACCCGCTCAATCAGTTGTGGGGGGCGGGTCATAAAACCAAAAACCTTACCGAGCTGATCGACAATAATGGTAATTGCCACCCCATTAAGTAACCCGGTCAATATTGGCCGTGATAATAGATCAGCCAAAGCCCCCAGCTTGAAACGACTGGCCACCAGACACCATGTGCCCATCATCAATGTCATCATGATGGTGAGCTGCCAATGCACCTCACTGCTCCCCGCAGCCAGCGGCGCGACCACCGCGGCAATCACCGCACAAGTTGCCGCATCAGGTCCGACGATTAATTGTCGCGATGAACCAAAGAAAGCGTAGGCAATCATTGGCAAAATACATGAGTACAAACCAACAGCGGCACTAACCCCCGTCAATTCAGCATAAGCAATAGCAATAGGTAATGCGACTGCGGCCACGGATAGACCCGCCCTGACATCGGGTTTGAGCCATTCACGTTCATACGCCATCAATTGGGTCAAACCCGGCATCCAGTACCGAAGTGATCTTCTCTGCATATTTACTCCACAACACCTAACCCAATAATTATTACTCATCATGCTGGGTTAACGCACTACTGGCAATATGCTGACAAAATCTGTTACTTGTTTATCGTAAGTTTCTGCAAATTCCACTGGCAGAGCGCGCATTCCGACGGATAATTAAGGATAATAGTATTTTACCGCTGGTACCCTCACACCACTGAATCCGGTATAGTCGGGCTGTGTACAAATGATGGATTGATTCATGAAGCAACTTTTAGATTTTCTCCCACTGGTCGTATTTTTCGTTTTCTACAAGATGTATGACATTTTTGTCGCCTCAGGGGCGCTGATTGTCGCGACACTACTCGCGTTAGCCTTTACCTGGGTTAAGTACCGTAAAGTAGAAAAGATGACATTAGTTACCGCTGTTATGGTGCTGGTATTCGGGACCTTGACGCTCACATTCCACAGCGACTTATTCATTAAATGGAAAGTGACGGTGTTATATGCACTGTTCGCTGTTGCTTTGTTAATAAGCCAATGGGTTATGAAAAAACCATTGATTCAGCGCATGCTGGGTAAAGAGCTAACGCTACCAGATGCGGTATGGTCAACACTGAATATGTCATGGGCGCTGTTCTTCCTGGCTTGTGGCCTGCTGAACATTTATGTCGCATTCTGGTTACCGCAAGATATTTGGGTAAACTTTAAAGTCTTTGGTTTAACCGCACTCACCCTGATATTCACATTGATCAGTGGCGTTTATATTTACCGACATATGCCGGAAGAACAGAAAAAGTCATAATCTTAAATAATAGCTCCCAACGTCATTGAGACTGCAAACAGGCATCGCCCTGCGGCCTCAATGACGTTGGTATATTTGCGCTTATTGAAATTTCAGTGAGCCATTCCAGGTGAATAGATTTACTTTTAGAAGTAGGCAGAGATGACTCAGGAACAATTATCACCTCGCGGTGAGCAATCATTACCTAATGGTGAATTGGTACTTCGTACCCTTGCAATGCCCGCAGACACTAATGCTAATGGTGATATATTTGGCGGTTGGTTAATGTCACAAATGGATATTGGCGGAGCCATTCAGGCCAAAGAGATAGCTCAAGGGCGAGTTGTCACTGTTCGGGTGGATGGGATGACCTTCCTCAAGCCAGTCGCTGTGGGCGATGTGGTTTGTTGCTATGCCCGCTGTATTAAAACCGGCCGTAGCTCAATTACCATCAATATTGAAGTGTGGGTGAAAAAGGTCTCTTCTGAGCCAATCGGGCAGCGCTATCGTGCCACTGAAGCGGTATTTACCTATGTAGCGGTGGATGATGCCGGTAAAGCCCGTGCGCTACCTAACGGCAGAGGGAATTTCGAGGTTGGCGCAACGCAATAATCGTTGGCCGAGCTTGTCCTGACGCAAAAAAGGGTCGCCCTGTATAACAGCGACCCTTTTCTTATTATGATATTTGCTGATTACTCAATAGCAGACTGAGTAACACCATAATAACCTTAGTTCATTTCCATATTGCCGCCGATCTTGAACACAATGGTGGTGACATAATCTTTAGCCGCAACCGCTTCAAATCGCCATTTACGCATCACTTGCTTCACCTCACGCTCAAAGGTATTACGCGGCGTCGCTTCCAAAACGCGCACATTAGTGACACGACCATTTTCGTCAATATCGTATTGGACCTTAACCTGCCCTTCGACCCCCAAAGCCAGTGCCCTTGCCGGATAAGTTGGCTTCGCCTTACTCAAGGCTCTTGGCCCAGCAGTGGTTGATGCCCCCGGAACTGACGCTTTCGGCGCGGCTTTTACCGGCGCATTATTGGCAACCAGTGCCGGCTCATCAGATTTGAACGGCTTGTCATCCGGTGGTGCTTCGGTCTTTTTCACTACCGGCTTTTTAACTTCTTTTTTCACCGGTTTAGGCTTGGGCTTTGGTTTCGGCTTCACCGGTTCAGGAATCGGTACAGGAACAGGTTCTGGCAACACCTCAGGCTCTGGCGGTGTTTCTTCAACGGGTTCCGGTTCGGCCTGTGGCTCCGCCGCCGCTGGTTGTGGTGCGGCAAAGGTGGCTATATTGACCATCGTAACGGCCAGCGGTGCATCCTCTATTTCAGGTTGTACCTTCATTTGCTCGACAGAAACGTACAGTAATGCCGCAACTACGCTGCCATGTAAACCAACTGAAAATACGATTGGCCATGTAAGCCGTCGACCCAGGAAAAATTTATTTAGCTGCATAATAATTCAATGTCCTCTAATGCAGCTAAGTGTAAATGCAAATAGCAATCATATTCAATAAGCAAGCGCAAACAATCTTCCTCAACAGCCTTAAATGATGCTTTAAACGGCAATATCAACCAAATAATACTTTCTCGTTACGCTTAGTTATCATTTTATTTCATTATTAACTACCGGTGTATTCATCTGAGAATTTTAGATGTCGCCCTTTCTGCACCTTATTGAATTTATGGATAGAACATGGTGTTATGGCGCAACGAATACAAATCATCATATTGAGGTATATACCCTACATAATTCGAGTTGCAGGAAGGCTGCCAACGCAGATGCAGCTTGCAGTATGAGGGGTATGATAATTTTAAAGGTGAAACATGCTTTATATAATCTTTGCAACGGATGTTCCTGATTCACTTGATAAGCGCTTATCCGTTCGCCCTGCACATCTGGCCCGCCTGCAAGTATTGCAGGATCAAGGCCGCCTACTGACAGCAGGCCCGAACCCAGCCATTGATAGCGCAGACCCTGGTGCTGCCGGATTTACTGGATCGACTGTTATCGCCGAATTTGCCTCGCAACAAGAGGCTGAACACTGGGCGGAACAAGACCCTTATAGCGCGGCTGGTGTGTATCAGTCGGTTATTGTAAAACCCTATAAACGGGTATTCTGAATCACTACAGATGTCTGACATCTATCCAACCATAGACAAAATCGGTTGCATGTAGCCATCTCGTCCGGCGATTACATGTATTTAATTATCTTTACTTATAATTACTGAGAATCATTGTCTAATCAGATATCGATTTTTCTATCGTGACGTTGAGTCATTTTGTTAAATGCGGAGATGAAGACTATGCAGTGTCCAGTATGCAAAGATACCCAACTGGTGATGTCTGAACGTAAGAGCATTGAGATCGATTATTGCCCTAACTGCCGTGGTGTATGGCTGGATCGCGGAGAACTGGATAAAATCATTGAAAAATCGGCTGAAAGTACACCGACATCAACATCAGCGCCATACTCTGACACCAGAGAACGTGAACGAGATAATCACGGATATGCAAAACCTAAACACTACAAAAAGAAAAGTTTCCTCTCAGAGTTATTTGATTAACCACGCAGATTGTTTTGCGCTGTGGTGGTAAACAATAGTCAACTTAATCATACGCCTGAATACAGGCGTATTTGATTTTATACTACCAGCCAGAACAAAGACGTTAACGCCGCCTTAAGCTTTGTAGTGCTTCAGCCAATGCTCTTCGCATGCCTCAACGGCTTTATCCAGCATATGCGCCGGTGCTTTTAAAATCATATGGTCTTTTCTTACCCAAACCGGATAAGTGTGTTTGCCAGCAGCAATGACTTGCTCAGAATAAATAGCAGCATGGTATACCAGCTCAGATTCTTCACAATAAATCTCGTACTTATAAAGTGCGGTGCTAACTTTTAAATCCCCGAAGAATACTGTTTTAGCTAATTTATATTGAGACATGAACTATAGCCTTTACCGAAATAGGGACTCTATCATCCACTCATCAGCCAGATATAACTGTGATATCCACTACAAAAAGTACCCTAAGTTGATGTCCTATCGGAAAAATTTAGCTTTATTCTAGCGACAACTTCTCCACCTCAATCAACGGAAATGAACTAAATAGATAACCTTGCATGGCATCCACCCCGAGGTCAGATAACTGAGTAAGCTGTTGATGAGTTTCTACCCCCTCAACTATCACGCACTGGCAGTGCTCACGAAGTCGTGTCAGCAGGTTATCGAACGTGGCACTTCCCCCCCATTGCCAGTAAAAGTGCTTATCAATTTTGACACATTCAAAGAACCCACTGGCAACGGCCGCCAGGTGAGCATTACCGCTACCAAAATCGTCCAACCATAATGAATATCGTTCAGCCAGCTTACTTAATAGTGTGTTCTTCGGCCCATCACTGAGATTGGGAAAACTCTCCATTATTTCTAGCCGGATAAAGGGCATCATAGCTAATAATGATATGACGTCTTCGTCATACAGCACCGTTTGAGCCATATCAAAATCTATATTAATTGAGAGTATTATTTGTTGGTCAATAAACCATTTCTGCTGTGATTTTACCGCACATAATTGGTCAAACAGCAGCTTAGCCTTCATTTGAGCATTAAGTTGATGAAGGAAGCGCTCAGTATAAATAGGCGATTTAAAAGAGGCCGTTGTGAACCGACTCAATAACTCCACAGCAAATAACTTACCATTCTGCCAGTAAACTGGTTCACAGATAAAAGTGCAATCAACTGCAATGTTTAGCCTGCTATCCACAGTAAAACCCTTTTATTTGATTAGAACAGCAGTATTGATCAATTGATAAAATTGATCAATTTTTTATTATTGATCACTAAAAACGATATAAGAGATTGCCAAAAGTAGCAACCACTCTGATCAACCCATTGATAGATAAGAAAGTATTATTTAATCGTGATGATTATCAATGTTATTATTTCATAATCATTTATTTCATAGGAGAATGGTCGCTTCGAACAACCAAACAGTAACACCCCTGAAACTGAATGATTAGAACGAAGCGACCTAATATATATGGTAGCGCGATGTCATTCTGATGTGAAATAAACTTATAAATGACTATTCTGCACCTTTTATTATTAGTAGTAACATCAGAATTATCGCATTTTGATAATTTAGGATAGGAGTGATTTTTCTGCGAAGAAAAACACTATTTAAAGTATAAAATATCATTCCAGAATTTAACGCCAGCAACAAATTATTGACAAACTCATCTGCAACAGCCCAGTTCCGGCAAGTATAATATGAGATATTTTGTGGTGAGAAGTTAATAAAAGCTCAGTGTTTACTATGATTAAAACAAAAACAGCCTCATAAAGAGACTGTTTTTATTACTACCACAGCGGACTACCATTCATAAGCCACAGTGAACAATAGCGCCCGACGATGCTGATGCTCGTGGAGCTGCCTGACACAATAGATATGGCGATAGCGCCGTGATTGACCTTCAAGCCAGCGATTTCTTCGGCGCTGATTTTGCCGCAGCATACGCCAACGGCCCACCTCATTCTTACTCCGTCTCATGAAACAATTCTTCCAAAGCTGAGAACTGGGCTATTATAAACCTTTCATCTTGTGAGCCAAGCCGCTGCACGGCGAAATCGCGGGTTTAGTCCAAATAGCTTATTTAGCTCAGCGTGGAAAAATCAAAAAAATCCCGTTAAATATTTAATTACCCGTTGCAAGTCCTTTAGCTTAAAAGATTTTATCCAGTAATATATCTGATTAAAGGTTTCGCCTTTGCAATACTGTGCGTACACTCTTTAGTGACCGTTTGTGAACAGGACTTCCGCCCTTATGACAACATTTTATACCGTAATCAGTTGGCTCTCGGTTTTTGGCTATTGGTTGCTTATTGCCGGGGTAACATTGCGTATTCTGATGAAACGCAGAGCCGTTCCTTCGGCGATGGCATGGCTGCTGGTTATTTATATTCTGCCGTTAGTTGGGATAATTGCGTATCTCTCATTTGGTGAACTTCATCTCGGCAAACGCCGTGCTGAGCGAGCAAAAGCGATGTGGCCATCCACTGCTCGCTGGTTAAGTGAACTGAAAGACTGCCAACACATTTTTGCCACTTCAAATAGCGAAGTCGCTACCCCATTATTCCAGTTATGTGAACGCCGCCAAGGCATCAGCGGCGTTAAAGGTAATCAATTACAGTTATTGACCACCACCGATGACACATTAAAAGCACTGGTACGTGACATTGAACTGGCCCGTCACAATATCGAGATGGTGTTCTATATCTGGCAGCCTGGTGGCTTGGTTGATCAAGTTGCCGAATCGTTAATGGCGGCAGCGCGCCGAGGTGTTCATTGCCGATTAATGCTGGACTCCGCCGGTAGCCAACAATTCTTTCGCACCCCCTATCCGGCGATGATGCGCAATGCTGGGATTGAGGTGGTCGAAGCACTCAAAGTCAATGTGTTCCGGGTCTTTCTGCGCCGAATGGATTTGCGTCAACACCGTAAAATTGTGTTGATTGATAATTATGTTGCTTATACCGGTAGCATGAATATGGTTGATCCTCGGTTTTTCAAGCAAGATGCTGGCGTAGGTCAATGGATCGATATGATGGCACGGATGGAAGGCCCGGTGGCCACCACCATAGGTATCGTATATGCCTGCGACTGGGAGATTGAAACCGGCAAACGTATTCTACCCCCGCCGCCTGATACTAATATCATGCCGTTTGAAGAAGAGAGCGGTCATACCATTCAGGTTATCGCCTCTGGCCCTGGATTCCCTGAGGAGATGATTCATCAGGCATTATTAATGGCGGTGTATGCAGCCCGTGAGCAGTTAATCATGACGACGCCGTATTTCGTGCCTAGCGATGACCTGCTGCATGCCATCTGTACCGCAGCACAACGTGGTGTTGATGTCAGCATTATTGTTCCTCGAGACAACGACTCGATGATGGTCCGTTGGGCTAGCCGGGCATTCTTCTCTGAATTGTTGGAAGCGGGCGTTAAAGTTTATCAGTTTGAAGGTGGCCTATTGCACAGCAAAAGTGTGCTGGTCGACGGTCAACTAAGTTTGGTTGGCACGGTCAATCTGGATATGCGCAGCTTATGGTTGAACTTTGAAATCACGCTGGTCATTGATGATGATGGTTTTGGTGCAGATTTGGCGCAAGTTCAGGACGACTACATTGCCCGCTCGGTACTGTTAGATGGTGAATTGTGGAATAAACGCCCTCTCTGGCATCGCGTTACTGAACGATTATTCTACTTTTTCAGCCCGTTACTGTAATAACTGAGGCGGCTGGTGGTAAACCTATTGTAGATTCTCTGAGTTATTGACTTCAGATAGCATAATAATTGTAAAAGCGGCATAGAGAATGTTTTAATGAGCGCAATCTGCAAATAACAAATGGGAATCGGCAAATGGACCAGAATAGACAAGAGCCAAGCTTAATGGATCTCAATAACCGCCTGACTGAAGATGAAACACTGGAGCAGGCTTACGATATCTTTCTGGAGCTGGCGGGGGACAATCTCGATCCGGCAGATATTTTATTGTTTAACCTTCAGTTTGAAGAGCGTGGCGGTGCGGAGTTATTTGATCCAGCCGAAGATTGGCAAGAACATGTCGATTTTGATTTAAACCCTGATTTTTTCGCCGAAGTTGTTATTGGCCTTGCTGATAGTGATGGTGAAGAGATTAATGATGTATTTGCGCGAGTTCTTCTGTGCCGCGAAAAAGACCATAAACTTTGCCATATTTTGTGGAAAGAGTGATCGTTACACGTCCCTTCCCCCATGGCTGCTAATACCGTAATCATAACAACCCCCGTCATTTCTCTGACGGGGGTTTTGCTTTTGGACAATCACCATCAGAATGTTATAGCGGATCGACTTTCAGACAAGATACCGCGTGGCGGAAGCTGCCCTCTAACAGTGGGCGGGTTTTCGCACACTCCGGCCCGGCAATCGGACAACGAGTGCGAAATACACAGCCTGATGGCGGATTAATCGGTGAGGGCAGTTCCCCCTCCAGTAGCTGAATCACTTTCGCCCTTTCTTTGTCAGGATCAGGGATAGGTACCGCCGACATGAGCGCCTTGGTATAGGGATGTTGTGGATTATGATAAACCTCATCGTAGGTTCCAAGCTCCACTGCGTGGCCTAAATACATCACCAGCACTCGATCAGAAATATGCTTCACCACAGCTAAATCATGGGCGATGAATATTAGTGACAAGCCCATTTCGCGCTGTAATTGCTGCAACAGGTTCACCACTTGCGCCTGAATTGACACATCAAGAGCAGAGACCGGTTCATCACAGATAACCAGCTTCGGTTCAAGAATCAATGCACGAGCAATACCAATACGTTGACACTGCCCCCCCGAAAATTCATGGGGATATCGGTTGATTAAGTTAGGCAACAAGCCGACCTTAAGCATCATTGCTTTAACTTTATCTTTGATTTCTTGACGCGACATTTTGGGATGATAAGTTCGCAGCGGCTCAGCGATGATTTCACCGATGGTCATACGCGGGTTTAATGAAGCCAGTGGATCCTGGAATATCATCTGAATATCACTACGGGTCGCGCGCCATTGTGCATCACTCAGGCTCAGCAAATCTTTACCTAGCCATGAAACACTGCCACTGGTCGCTTTCACCAAACCAATAATGGCACGGGCGAATGTTGATTTGCCACAGCCAGATTCGCCAACCACACCTAAGGTTTCGCCTTCATACAAGCGCAATGTTACGCCATCAACGGCTTTTAGTGTTTTTGATGGCTGCCAGAACCATTGTTTGCCATCCTGAATATCAAAATGGACTTTTAGATCAGCCACTTCTAGCAATACTTTCTTCTCAGTCATGGCATTCATACTAGTTCCCCTACTGGCTTATAACAGGCACGTAAACGGCCATCACCAAAATGCTCCAATGGCGGGGCCACACCACAGCGATCCATGGCATATTGGCAACGCGGTTGGAATGGGCAACCTTTCGGCAAGCGCAATAAATTCGGCGGATTACCCGGTATCGTCATGAGAGATTCGCCTTCAGCATCAAGACGAGGAACCGCATTCAGTAGACCAATAGAATAAGGGTGACTTGGGTGATAAAACACATCGCGGGCCTGACCATACTCCATCGTCCGCCCTGCATACATCACCAGAACTTTATTGCAGATTCCGGCAACGACGCCAAGGTCATGGGTGATCATGATAATCGCGGTATTGAATTCATGCTTTAGCTCATTCAGCAACGTCATGATTTGTGCTTGAACGGTGACATCAAGTGCCGTTGTTGGCTCATCGGCAATCAATAATTTAGGGCGGCACAACAGCGCCATTGCAATCATTACCCGCTGACGCATACCACCAGAGAACTCATGGGGATACATGCGCATGCGCTTACGTGCTTCTGGCATTTTTACCGCATCAAGCATGCGAATTGACTCTTCAAATGCTTCGCTTTTACTCATCTTTTTATGCAGTTGCAGCACTTCCATTAGCTGCTCACCAACACGCATATAAGGATTCAACGAGGTCATTGGGTCTTGGAATATCATCGAGATTTCCTCAGCCCGCAAACGGTTTAACTGTTTTTCCGGCAGATTTAAGATTTCGCGGCCATTAAACTTTGCTGACCCCCCTATCCGGCCATTACTGGCCAGCAACCCCATCAAAGCAAAAGCTGTTTGCGATTTCCCTGAGCCAGACTCACCTACAATGCCTAATGTTTCACCCGCACGCAGATCAAAATTAAGGGCGTTAACTGCCGTTACATCACCATCTGGCGTACCAAAAGTCACGGTTAAATCTTTTACATCCAGCAGGATATTTTGTTCCAACTGTCTATTTTGTTCCAACAATCTATTTTTTTCCAACAATGCCGATTGCTGAACAGCAGACCGATTATCAATAGTCGTCATAGTGCTACTCCTCAGCGATCTTTCGGATCGAGGGCATCACGCAAGCCATCGCCGATAAAGTTGAAACAGAACAAGGTCACTACCAGAAAACCGGCAGGGAACATCAGCAACCATGGCGACACTTCCATGGAGTTGGCGCCATCACTTAGCAATGCGCCCCAACTACTCAAGGGTTCTTGAGTGCCTAAGCCAAGGAAACTCAGGAAAGATTCAAACAAAATCATACTGGGAACCAGTAAAGAAGCGTACACCACCACCACACCCAACACGTTCGGAACGATATGGCGCAATACGATATTACGTGTGGAAACACCGCCCACCAATGCGGCCTCAATAAACTCTTTCCGTTTCAAACTTAATGTTTGTCCACGGACAATACGCGCCATATCCAGCCAGGACACCATGCCAATCGCCACAAATATCAATAGAATATTCTGGCCAAAGAAGGTCACTAACAGAATAACGAAGAACATGAAGGGGAATGAGTTAAGAATCTCCAACAGGCGCATCATCAGTGAATCGACTTTCCCGCCGAGATAGCCCGATAAAGAGCCATACAAGGTGCCGACAACCACAGCAACCAACGCCGCAGCCACCCCCACCATCAATGAGATCCGACCACCAATAGCAACACGAACCAACAGATCCCGACCAGAAGAGTCAGTACCAAAGTAGTGCCCGGACTCAATATTCGGGGCGGCTGACATCATGCCCCAGTCCGTGTCCGAATAAGTAAACTGCGCTAACATCGGCGCCAAAATAACAAATAGGGTAATTAACATTAGGATCACCAAACTGGTGATCGCCGCGCGGTTATGAACAAAACGACGGCGGGCATCCTGCCAAAGGCTGCGCCCTTCAACTTCCAGTTTTTCACTGAAAACTTCCAGAGCTTCGCTATTTTTATTGCTCAACATAATTGGCGTGCTCCAGTGCTAGTAACGGATTTTAGGATCGATAACGGCATACAGCACGTCAACAATCGCATTGAATAAAATAGTCAAAGCGCCGACTAAAATGGTCAAACTCAGCACCAAAGAGTAATCGCGGTTTAACGCTCCGTTGACAAACAACTGACCAATGCCCGGCAAACCAAAGATGGTTTCAATAACCATCGAACCGGTGATAATCCCTACAAACGCAGGCCCCATATAGGATAAAACAGGCAACAACGCCGGTTTTAATGCATGGCGTAATACGATGGTCCGCAGTGGTAATCCCTTCGCCCGCGCCGTACGGATAAAGTTAGAGTGAAGAACCTCAATCATTGAGCCTCGGGTAATACGCGCAATGCTGGCGATATAAGCCAACGACAGCGCGACCATTGGCAAAATGATAAACTTCGGCGCTCCGCCATTCCAACCACCACCCGGTAACCATTTCAATATAATGGCAAAAACCAACACTAATAAGGGGGCGACCACAAAACTCGGGATGACCACCCCAGTCATGGCAAAGCCCATTACCGTATAATCCCATTTGGTATTTTGATTCAGTGCCGCAATGACCCCAGCACTAACCCCTAATACTACTGCGAGTAAAAATGCTGCAAAACCAAGCTTCGCAGAGACGGGAAACGATGCAGACACCAGATCGTTCACAGTGTAATCTTTATATTTAAACGAAGGCCCAAGATCGCCATGCGCAAGTTGACCCAAGTAGTTGAAATACTGTTTATAAACTGGGTCGTTGAGGTGATATTTTGCCTCAATATTGGCCATGACTTCAGGAGGAAGATTACGCTCGCCAGTAAACGGACTCCCTGGGGCGAGACGCATCATAAAAAATGAAATGGTTATCAAAATAAAAAGTGTCGGAATCGCTTCCAGACAGCGGCGTAGAATAAATTTTAACATTGCCTGTACCTTTAGCCTCTTACTGCGACTTTATATTATCAACGCAATAAGGGCAGCACGCTAATTCAGCGGCTGCCCTTAATATATTAGTGCTTGATAATATAAAGATCTTTAACGTGCATATTATCCAGTGGGTCTTTACCGGTATATCCACCGACATAAGGTTTCACTAAGCGGGCATTCACATAGTAGAACAACGGCACAATAGCAGAATCTTTATCCAGCAATACCTCAGCTTGTTGATACAAACCGGCACGCTCTTTTTCAGATTTTACTTTCAGCGTATCTTGGATCAACTTATCAAAGGCTGGGCTCTTATAATGCACCGTGTTATTGCTGCTGTCAGATAGCATCATGTTCAGGAATGACGACGGTTCGTTATAGTCAGCACACCAACCAGCACGCGCGACATCGAAAGTGCCTTGATGGCGGGTATCAAGGAAGGTTTTCCATTCCTGATTTTCCAGCTTAACGTCAACCCCCAGATTTTTCTTCCAAATAGATGCTGCCGCAATAGCCAATTTCTTGTGTAGATCAGAGGTGTTATACAACAGGTTAAATTTCAGTGGTTTATCTTGTGTGTAGCCAGCTTCAGCCAGCAACTTCTTAGCCACTTCATTACGTTTTTCCTGGGTCCAGCCAAACCATTCTGGTGGGGTCAATTCTGCACCGCTGGTGTACGGAGGCGTAAAGCCATAGGCAGGTAAATCACCTTGGTTTTTCACTTTGTTCACGATGATATCGCGATCCATACCCAGTTTCAGTGCTTCACGAACGCGTGCATCGGTGAATGGCGCTTTTTGGTTATTGATTTCGTAATAATAGGTACACAGATACGGGTCAACATGAACTTCTTGTGGGATCTCTTTTTTCAGTTTCTGGAATAATTCAATCGGCATGTTGTTATAGGTCATGTCGATCTCGCCGCTGCGGTAGCGGTTAACATCAGTCACTTCAGAAGAGATTGGCAGGTAAGTAACCTGATTGATAACTGTTTTCGCATTATCCCAATAGGTTGGGCTGCGTTCTAACACAATACGTTCGTTAACGGTCCAATCTTTTAACTTATAGGCACCATTACCGACAAAATTCTGTGGCTGAGTCCACTTCTCACCAAACTTCTCAACCACAGTTTTATTAACTGGGGACATGGATGGATGAGCTAACAGTTTATCTAAATAAGGAACAGGTTCGGTCAACGTGACTTCCAAAGTATGGTCATCTAACGCTTTTACACCCAAGGTATCAGGTGATTTTTTGCCGGTAATAATATCGTCGATATTCGCGATATGGGCATATTGTACATAACTCGCATACGGAGAAACTGTTTTAGGGTCCGCCAGACGTTGCCAGCTATAAACGAAATCATGTGCTGTTACAGGGTCACCATTTGACCATTTAGCATCTTTACGCAGATGGAAAGTCCAAACTTTAAAGTCTTTGTTATCCCAACTTTCAGCGACACCAGGCAGAATCTTGCCGTTTGGATCGTTAATAACCAACCCTTCCAATAAATCGCGCGAAATATTGGATTCAGGCACACCTTCAATTTTATGCGGATCCAGTGACTGAGGTTCGGAACCATTATTGCGAACTAAAACCTGTTTCTCGGCCAGTTGTACACCTGCCGGCACATTGGCGGCAAAGGCAGTTCCCACAGCCATCATACCCATAGCAGCAGCGATACCTGCGGCCAGGAAAGTTTTCTTTGTGATGTTGGTCATGCTGATATCTACTCCAGATTTTATTATTGCGTCGCTCAGAGACTGAGCAAGCTTCACCTTTAAAAGGTATCTTTAAATCACATTGCGCGGGGAACGAACCCGGCCATGTAATGCCCTATATGTATTAGCATCAGACTAAAATCGGTACTGTGCTATACATCCCTATTACCTTGTCTGTCTCTTATTTGCTGTCATGCCACCACGATTTTCGCTTGTGAACAATTGACATATAAGTCTGTTTTGCTGCGATAAACTTTTATTACTTAATTTTTACTACAACTTACGCATATAAAGATTTTTTAAATCGACTAAATCTTGTGGGTCTTTACCGGTAAATCCGCCGACAGTCGGCCGAATAAGTCGAACACTGACTCGATAATAGACCGGCACCATTGCAGAATCTTTATCCAATAAGTTCTCTGCCTGTTGATATAAAGCAGCGCGCGCCTCGACACTCGAGGTCGTCAGCGTTTTAGCCAACAGCGCATCGAATGCTGGATTTTTATAGAAGAAAGTATTATTGCTGCTATCCGATAGCAGCATATTCAGAAAAGCGGTCGGCTCATTGTAGTCACCACACCATGTCGCCCTGGCAACATCAAATTGCCCTTGATGGCGGCTTTCTAAAGAGGTTTTCCATTCTTGATTCTGCAAGGTAACGGTGGCACCCAGGTTTTTCTGCCACATAGAGGCAGCGGCAATCGCCTGCTGCTTATTTTGATCTGAGGTGTTATAAAGCAACGTAAACTTTAATGGATTTTGGGCATTGAAACCGGCCTCGGCAAGCACTCTTTTCGCCTCTGCATTGCGTTGTTCTTGAGTCCAGTTGGCCCATTCTGGCAATGCGAAATTCCCCCCCCCCGTAAATGTCGGGGTAAAGCCATAGGCAGGGATCTGCCCTTGCCCCATAATTTTAGTCGCAATAATGTCGCGATCCAGCGTTAATTTAATTGCCGTTCTCACTCTGACGTCAGTGAATGGTGCTTTTTTATTATTAATTTCGTAATAGAAAGTACAGAGGTATGGGCTGATATGAACCTGCGATGGCAGATCCTTTTTCATTTTGGCAAATAAATTTGGGGGAATGGCACTGTTAGTCATATCGATTTCACCGCTGCGATAGCGATTAATATCACTGACTTCTGACGTTATCGGTAAAAAAGTGGCCTTATTGATGACCGTTTCGTTGTTATTCCAGTAAGTCGGGCTACGCGCCAGCACAATCCGCTCATTAACCACCCATTCTTTTAACTGAAAAGCGCCATTACCGATAAAATTTTGTGGTAGAGTCCATTTATCACCATACTTTTCAACAGCCTCACGCTTAACCGGCTTCATCGAGGTGTGAGATAACATGCTGATAAAATAAGGAACCGGCTCCGTTAGCGTCACTTGCAAGGTTTTGCTATCTAATGCCTTAACACCTAATTCATCCGGTTTTTTGGTCCCTTCCAATACCTCGTCAACATTCTCAATTTGGGCATACTGCAAATAACTGGCATAAGGTGAACCCACTTTAGGGCTAGCCAAACGCTGCCAACTATAGACAAAATCCTGAGCAGTGACCGGAGTTCCATCACTCCACACCGCGTTATCTCGCAAATGGAAGGTCCAGACTTTATAACCCTCATTATCCCAGCGCGTGGCAACTGCCGGAATTATATGCCCATTAGCATCATTGCTCACCAGACCTTCTAATAAATTCAGAATAATATTGGTTTCAGGAATGCCTTCAACCTTATGTGGATCTAATGAGGCAACCTCGGAACCATTATTAATGGTAATACTCTGATCTATCGCTAATGCCACACTGGCCGGAACTACCGCCGCCATTGATACCGCCGAAAATGACAAACCCAGAATAGCGCCAATTATTGCCAGTGGTGGTTGCTTAAACTTTATTTGCATTTCAAACCGCCCTTTTACGAGATTTTGTGATGTTTTTCTCAAGGTTTACGTCAATCTGCTGCCCACAACGACTAGCAATAACTATTCCAAAAATCAAAATTCGGTTTAGTTTCATTAAAAAACAAGAAATCTCTTGTCGGGAAGTTGTCCGAAAACTAACAGAACCCGAAATCTGACGCCAATAAATTTTACAGAAATGTTAAGCAATTCTCTTTTCTATAGAGTAACTAACGATATTACCTA